>JALOMU010000147.1 GCA_025455285.1 Flavihumibacter sp. | reverse complement strand
AGCCAAACACCAGCCTATAGTTCGATTTTTACGTATGTATGCAGTTATGAAGGTTAGCCCGTTCAGGATGCCGGGTGTTTGTTTTTCCCTATTATTCAGTTTGATACTGCTGTTTCAGGCAACAGATGGGCATGCTCAATTGCGAAATACCATTAACCTGCCCGACAATGACGACAAGTGGTATCATATCGGGATTGTGATCATGGGAACCTCCAACCGGTTCCAGTTCAATCAGCATCCCCGTTTTCTCCAATACGACAGTGTGATGGTCAGTAACCCGAACAACAGTTTCGGTTTCGGGATCGGTGGCATGCATACCTTTCGGATCAATCACCGATTTGAAGCAAGGGTGGTTTTTCCACAGTTATTGTTTGTAAACAAGTCGATCAACTACAACCTGAAATATCCCAACACCAGCAATGACGAGGCGCCGGTGATGAATCAGCAGGTTGAATCCATTCTATTGGGGGTGCCTATCCAGTTAAAACTCAAATCCGACCGGATTGGCAATTTTCGGGTATACATGATGGGTGGGGTGAAATTCGAAACGGATCTTACTTCCAAAGCCAATAGTCGAAACGCGGAAAATTTTGTGAAATTGAAAAAAGCCGACATGGGTATTGAAGCCGGCATTGGATTTAATTTCTATAACAAAATGTTTATTTTTTCACCGGAGATCAAAATCAGTAATGGGATCAGCAATGTGCATGCACGTGACCCGGATCTGAAATTCTCGAATGTGATTGACCGCATCCAGAGCCGCCAGATTGTCTTTTCATTAATCTTCGAAGGCTAATTGCCGCAGATTTTTTTTACTGCCTTAAATACCTTAATTTACTAGTACAAATTTTACTGGTATAGCAGGTATCTAAATAGAGAATCAAACCGTTGGCCCAACCAACGGTTCTTTTTTTTAATCAATCAAGCCATTTCATGCTTTTTCCAATTTCTGACGATAACAGCGACCGGCATATTACTCCTTTCATTACCTGGGGATTGATCGCGCTGAACATTTTTGTCTTTGTATTCTTACAGGGATTGGGATCCAATATCGGATTTACCTATGCGTTTTCTACCGTACCGGCAGAGATTCTTACCAATAACGATCTAATAACGGAAGGCAAATTGATACGGGATATGGCAAGTGGTCAAACTTTCCAGGTGCCCGGACTGCAGCCAACTCCCATTCCGGTTTACCTGACCCTGATCACATCCATGTTCATGCATGGCGGTATTGCGCATATCGCAGGTAATATGCTTTATCTGTGGATCTTTGGAGATAACCTGGAAAATCGGCTGGGCCATGGCCGTTACCTGCTCTTTTACCTGTTAACCGGAATTATTGCTTCGCTTTCTCATGTATTATTCACCCAGTTTGCCGGTGCAGACCCGATGATTCCAAGCCTGGGTGCATCTGGTGCCATTTCGGGCGTTATGGGCGGCTATTTACTGCTGTATCCAACCAGAAGGGTAAATGCATTGGTTGGGTGGTTTATTATTGCCATTCCGTCCTGGATTGCATTGGGCATGTGGATTGGTTTGCAATTGGTGAGTGGATTCGGCAGTTTATCCGGCCAGTCAGATGGAGTGGCGTATGCTGCACATATCGGGGGATTCGCAGCTGGATTTCTACTGATCAAATTCTTCGACCGGGGTAAACCTGTACCACCAAAGCAAACCCAGCAGCAGTGGATTTATCGCAGAAGATAAGTGGCGTTTAAAAACTCACCCCAGTGTTGATCCTGCTTAACAACTGCTGATAAGTAGCCCTTATTAATTGATCCGCGATTTGTTCACGCGTAGGAGGATAATCATTCCATCGATTGTTCAGCATCGCAATATCTGCTGGTTCCAGGGCCCTGCGATCTCCTGTAAACCGGGCACGCTCCTGTGTCCAGTTGATTCGTTCAGGAAAACGATCGTATAAGCTGTTCTGGTTGCTAAGGCGGTCATAAATCCGGCATTCCAGCGTGGCATAACTGGTCATATATTGTCGTTCAACAAAAACGGTAGCCCTGACAGTGGTATAAACCGGCTGAGGTGGTTTGGATTTGGTTTCTCCGGTTTTAATTTTTTTCACTCTTTCGTATTGACGGCGTTCTGCATGCACCCTGTCTACAAACAATTCCACAAAGTCCAGGTCCACAATTTTATCCGGCACCAATTGTTGTGCTCTTAATTCCCACTCTGTAAAAAAACGAACATTTCGAAACGCGCGGGCATTCAGGTCCCTGACCATCTGCTGCTGCAACCAGTCGTTTTGAAATCCCCAATAACCAAATCCATAACGGTTATAGTTAACCGGATTAACCAATACCCGGGTAAGTGCTCTTTCTGCTGCCAGTTGAAGTTGCTGGTTTACATCTTTGTAACCAGGCCAGACTTTGTTTGCTTTCTCAAAAAAATCATAGGCCTGCTGTGCCTGCTGGCGGGTATTGTACCCCATATAAGCACGTCCCGCCTGGTAGTATTGTTCGGCAGCCTGCTGGCGTGCCAGTTGTTCCTGTGGCCGGGGATCTGGCAAGCGAGGAAATTCTTTTACCACCTGCGGAATGGCCTGAATCTGCTCATACATTTGGCCAATTACCTGCCATTCCTTGACCTGCTGCATATACTGATCACCGGCCTGGCTGCCGCCATAAGGCTGCGCCATCCTGGCTCTTTTCTGAAAAGCGGCTTCATAAGCATCCGATAACAAACGGATACCTGCCTTGTCATTGGGTTCTTTTTTGACCTGTGCAATGAGGTCAAGTACGGCGCGATCTTCTTCTGTATAGTATTTATTTAACCGGCCCGAACCACCACAACCTACTACCAGGAAGGCGAGGACATATAGAATCCGCCAGCACTTCATATATTTTTTTATTTTATACAAATTACAACATATCAGGCATCCCAAATCAAACTCTGGTTTCTGGCATGAAAATTCGATTAAATCCGGGCACCTTACTCTTTAAGGCAGATGAATCGCTTTTATTGGCGATAACTTTATCAACCGGAAGAATCAAAAACCTTAGCTATGGTCTCAGTTATAATACCTGTTCTGAATGAAGGAGCAACGATTCGAAAAGTGGTTAAAACCATTCGTAAAACCAGCCTTCCGCATGAGATCATTGTTGTTGATGACAATTCCACGGACAATACGATAACAGAAGCGCTGAAAGAATCGGTTCGGATACTTACCAGCAGCCAGCGTGGCAAGGGACTTTCCATGCGGGAAGGCCTGCTGGCTTCAAAATTTGACATCATCCTTTACCTGGATGGTGACATTACCACCTATCCTCCCAATATTGTAGACCTGTTGGCTGCACCGATCCTCGAAGGAAGGGCTGATTTTGCAAAATCCTGTTTCACAAGACAGGCCGGACGGGTTACTCAACTGGTAGCGAAACCTTTATTGAGTATTTTATTCCCCGAATTGAGTCATCTTGATCAGCCCTTGAGTGGGATGATCGCAGCCAAAAAAGACTTATTGTTACAAGTTGGCTTTGAAAAAGATTATGGTGTAGATATCGGCTTACTCATTGATGTACATAAATTGGGTGCACGTATAGAAGAAGTAAACATTGGAAGGGTGCAGAATGCGATGCAGAGCCTGGAACAATTGGGAAAAATGTCTAAACAGGTATCCCGAACCATTTTGCAAAAAGCCAGTGCAGAAGGTCTGCAAAGTCTGGCAACTATTGGAGAGATCAACATCATCAGTCGTCAACTGGAAACCTCGGTATTGGAATCAGTTGATCAGATTGAGAAAATGGTGCTGCTCGAAATGGATGGAGTGGTGCTTGACGGACGTTATCTTGCTGCAGTATCCCAACAGCTAGGGCTAACCGAAGAATTACTGCCTATTGTTTCGAGTGCTTCACCAGCCCATGAAAAGCTAAAATCTATTGCCGCTCAGTTCAAAGGAGTAAGCATGCCCGAACTACTCGAAATCGCTGATGATATGCCCCTGGTAAAAGGCATTACGCAGGTGATTTCAGAATTAAAAAAGAAAGGATACAAGATTGGCCTGGTCTCAGAACTTTTTACATGTGTAGCAAATCATATAAAAAACAAACTGGGGATAGATTTTGTCATGAGCAATAACTTAATGCTGAAAGACGGTATTATTACCGGTGATCTGGAAATTGCTCCATATTTCCTGGATGGTGAGCAGTATGGTAAAGAAAATTTATTTGCGCATATCCACGACCGTTATCAGCTTCCGCCTACCAATATCATTTATGTGAGTGCCAGTCGACGCGATCATCCCTGTTTACAAAAGGCCGGCATTGGATACTTTTTTCAATCGGAAGAACTGACGGACCTGCTGGAACTGATTCCGGGACTTGAAAACCAGCCTTCCTGGCAGGGATTGCCCAATCCAGCCAGGCCTGCGACCCTGGTTTTACCAACACTCTTTGTTGCTGCACTGGGATTCCTGGTATATTCCAGCTGGAGTTGGGCAAGAAAAAACCCGCCGGTTAGAGCGGGTTGTTAATATCTGGTACTGATATATCAGATCAACATTCTGAGAGGTTCTTCCAGCAGTCCTTTAACAGTTAGAAGGAAAGCCGCTCCTGATGCTCCATCCACAACCCGGTGGTCGCAACTCAGGGTCACTTTCATTACATTCCCGGGAACCACTGCTCCGTTTTTCACTACCGGAACCTGCTGAATCGCACCCACGGCGAGAATACAGCTATCCGGCGGATTGATGATTGCGGTAAATTCATCAATTCCAAACATACCCAGGTTGCTGATGGTAAACGTACTTCCTTCCCAATCGGAGGGTTGCAATTTTTTTGCTTTGGCTTTACCGGCATAGTCTTTCACTTCTGCAGCGATTTGCGCCAATCCTTTGGTATCCGCATTCCGTACTACCGGTACCAGCAATCCTTCGTCAACAGCCACTGCCACACCAACATTTACATGGTGATTGGTACGAATGGTATCTCCCAGCCAGCTGCTGTTTACCACCGGGTGCTGTTTGAGGGCAATTGCCACTGCTTTAAGCACCATATCATTGAAGGATATTTTAACGGGAGCGAGTTCATTGAGTTGAGCACGACTCGCAACTGCCTTATCCATATCGATGGACATGGTCAGGTAGAAGTGGGGAGCTGTGAACTTGCTTTCAGCAAGGCGGCGCGCAATCACTTTACGCATCTGGGAAACAGGGCGATCCTCGAAACTAACCAGGCCGGATCCACCACTTGTAGTGGTATTTGCCGATTGCGCCGGAGCGCTTGCTTCCGGTGCAGCAGTTGTTGCAGGAGCTGCTGGTGCTGCTTTACCAGGCTGGAAACTTTCAATATCCGATTTTACAATTCTTCCGCCGTCTCCGGATCCCTGCACCTGTTGTAAATTGATGCCTTTTTCAGCAGCCAGTTTACGGGCCAGTGGAGATGCTTTTAATCTTCCGTTGCTGGTGGTTGATTCCTGGCTTGCGCCAGCAGCTTCTGCTCCAGCACTTGGGGCATCCTGTTGTGCAGGCTCTGCTGCAGAGGCGGCTGCAACAGGTCCGCCATTGGCAGCAGCCTTAATTGCTTCCAGGTCAACGGAACCAGGTT
>JALOMU010000146.1 GCA_025455285.1 Flavihumibacter sp. | reverse complement strand
GACTTTTGTCCTGGAGTTTTGCATCCGGATTAACCGGATGGTCATCGAGCGGATCAGGAAGCACCTGGGCACTATCAGGAAGTAATTTACAAGTATCCGGAGGGGGTAGCTCTTCTGATTATACCAACTATTACAAATACGATTCTTATCCGATCGTTTTTGCCGGCCAACAGCCAAGTATAGTAAATTTCATTCCTTCCGTTAATGCCTCTGGTGCAGGAGAAGGATTGGGTATTGGAATAAAGACCAATGATAACGTCTTGGATTTTCTGGTAAAAATTGACCTATCCAATACGGCAACCAGAGGCCAACTGCTGATTTATAGAATCGTATCCGGAACTCCTACTTTACTTTCCACATCGGCCACTAATCTAGCATTTACAACCAACGTTGATTCTCTTTCTCTTGAACTGCACAAGCGTGTAGATGGGTTTGTAGTTGCAAAGGCGTTTAACAACACGACCGGAAATTCAGTGCAGGTTATCTCAGCTACCAGTGTTGCCTGGGGAGTAAACCGAATGAGTAAGGTGGCAATCTGGCATTTCGGAGGCACTCAATTAATTCCTACTGTCAATCTTAAAAACTCATCTCCGAAATATAAAAAGCTTGCTCTCATAGGTGACAGCATTACAAATCTTTACTACTTTACATTTTTAAGCCAGGGTTACTCAGAAGCATACCTGGAAGCAGGAAGCGGATCTACATCGGCTAATATTGTATCCTGTCTTGATTCTATTCTCAATTGCGGAGCTACCAATGCAATTTTGATGATTGGGATGAACGATGCTATAAATTCAGTTTCTTCCGCAACCTACATATCCAATGTAAGGATAATCGTTAATGCACTTCAGGAGGTTGGGATTAATCCGGTTATCTGTTATGTAACACCAACCAATAATGCCGGTTACAATACATTTATTCAGTCATACAATACAGCTTTGCTTGCTGAATACAACGGCGTTTACACGATTGTAGATACATATTCTCCCCTTTCGGTTGGAAACAATTTGACCGGTCTTCTCCAATCCGGATATAATTCCGGCGATGATATTCATCCTAATTCTACTGGATGCGGATTGATTACGAGGACAATCCAGAATGCCACAGCTGCCAGCCTGATGAGCTTTCTTAATAATCCTGCACGCACAGTCGATATACAAACTTTTGGTGTTGGTTCCTGGATATGGACAAAACCTGCTAAAGCAAAAGTTATTAAAGTTATCTGCATTGGTGCCGGTGGTGGCGGTGGATCAGGGAGAAAGTCAGCAAGTGGTACACTAGCCTCCGGCGGTGCTGGAGGAGGTACAGGCTCCGTTGCTATTATGGAATTTGACGCAAGCTCTATTACAGCAACCGTTAATATTTCCGTTTCCGCTGGTGGCGCGGGTGGAGCATCTGTAACCGCAAATTCAACAAACGGCAACCCTGGTTCTAACGGAGCTGCAAATACAAGCTTTGGCACATATCTAATCGGAGCAAGAGGGAGCGTAGTAGCAGGAGGTGGTACGGCAGTTGGAGCTGCGGCAGCAGGCACTGCAAATTCAGGTATGTTTACTGGAGTAAGTGGTGGCGCTTCATCCGCAAGTGGCGGTGTAGGAAGTAATGGCGCAAATTCTACGCTTTACGCTCCTTCTGGTGGTGGCGCTGGTGGTGGTATCAACACAGCAGCGGTAGCTTCTGCTGGTGGTTCTGGTGGATTTGTATTTGCTGCAAATAGTGTGCAGGCTGCTGGTGGTGGAGTAGGAGCAAACGGAACTCCTGGAACTAACTACGGTTGGCTTGGAAGTGGTGGTGGTGGTGGTGGTGCTTCTACTACTGGAAATGGAGGTAATGGAGGAAACGGAGCTTTCTATGGGGCCGGTGGCGGTGGCGGTGGTGCGGCATTAGATGGAATTGGAAATTCAGGAGCTGGTGGAAGAGGTGGTGATGGGGTTTGTGTTGTAATTACTTTTTTTTAACATGAAAATACAAACAACAATTCAGGATTTGGTAGGCATTACTGCCGGTGTAATTGGATACAAGTTATCAGAATTAAAGCTTGTTGTATTAGATGCCATTCCATCCATACCCACTTCTACAGAATTTTTGCATTCTTGTATCATGGCCTCCTTTTGTGCGGTGGTAGGGTTTGTAACTACAAAAATTTGTGCATGGATTTACAAAAAAGTAAGGCGTGCCATTACTGAATTTTATAAAGAACATGAAACTGAGCGTTAACAAAATAAATTTTGCGCAAATGCTTAACGACAGCAAGGGAAAAACAGACGTATCCCTTGTTTGTGGTTTCTTGTGTGTCGTTGTTGGCCTTGGTGGCTTTCTGTGTTCTGGTAATTTACTAGCCTATATGGTGATTTTCGAAACGGAAAAAGATGCCAATGTACTATCTTTTCTTAATATGCTTTTACTCCAGTCGGCCGGTCTTGTTACAGTTGGTCTCGCAGCAATAGGCGTGAATCGGGTTACAAAAGACAAAGAAATTGCTCCTGAGGCTTCCCAATAGTTTACCTCTAAATTTAGTTTATATGAAACACCTAATTTATTTATCAATCATTTTTCTTCTCCTGGTTACTCTTGTAATCGTATACAGCTCTCAGAAAAATGAAAAGAAAGAATCCTCTGACATGGCCAATGAAATTGCCAGGAAACGTGCAGAAGTGAAAAGAAAGCTTGAAGAGGTAGGTAAAGGAGCCTATTACGATTCTATGACAGATCAGGAAATAGAAGATGCCTATTGGTATATTTTCCAACAAGTCCAGTTTCCAGCTAGTGAAGAAATGAAGCTTCGCATCAAGGCTTTGGCTGCAAAATATCCTGGAACATTCAATAAATAATATGGCTTAAAAAAATTTCGTATGAAAAATTATGGATTCATAGTAGCAATCGTTTTGCTCCTTTTACTAGTTGCTTTTTGTTTGTATAAATCAAATAAAAAGACCTCCGATTCTCTTAACGGAGCGAAAGATAGAAAGGGAATTTCACTCTCCAAGGCAATGGGAATCGCTATGGAATGGCACGGCGGACAAGGATCTTATTTGTATCAGTTTGGTTCTTCAGGTGAATTTATTTCATCAAATAGAAAAAAATATATAGAAGAGGTCTCTGATAATATTTCTCGTTTTGCTCAAAAGTCAAAACAAAAGAAGGAATTAAATCTGTTGTTGGATTATTTTCAAAGTAAATAGAATTGCCACTTATTCATAAATATGAAGCAATTGGAGCCACAATAATTTTTGTGTTGCTCATTCTCTTCACGTTCATCCTTCTTGATCTTAAAGCCGCCAAAAAGCTATGAAATTAACTACTGTAAACATCATCCTGTTTTGCTTCTTGATTCTGTTGGTTGGGTATGTTATTTACGATTATAATAAAGAAAAACCCTTGAACGGTCGTAAGAAAAAGTCTGGCAACAAATCTCCAGGTAATATCCGGATTGAATTCAACCAGATCACTAATTACTTCCAGGGATTGGAAATAATTAGTGTAGAGCGTGAAGCACTGGAGGGATTAAACGGAGACTACAAGAATGCTTATGAGGTCATTAAAGAAAAAATCTTTGAGGCCATAGATCACCATGGGAAAGAATGGGTGAAAGCCTGGGCATGCTCTAAACGTGTAGGGCCGATGAATTACAAAACCCGACATCGATACAGCGGAATAAACAGCTTCTTCCTTGGTTCTTATCTATTGTATAAGCACGAAATAAACCCATATTTCCTTACCTACAAGCAAGCCCAGGAAATGGGGGGCAATGTAAAGAAAGGTGCCAAAGGACTGAATATTTTCTACTGGAGTGATGCCGGTAAAGGTAAGAAGGATGTTCCACAGCCTGATGAAAAAGGGGAAATGATTGTGGTTCAAAAGGAATACCGGTACGCTTTCCTTAAATCTTACTATGTATTCCATGCCAGTGATATCGAAGGAATCAACTGGAAAGACCTTGAACAATACAAACCGAAAGTAAGAAGCGATGCTGAGCGAATTGAAACAGCTGAAGCTATTGTGGACGGTATGCCTCAAAAACCGGCCATTGTTTTTGAGGATTCGGATAGAGCCTATTACGCTCAATTAACCGACAAAATAAATATGCCGAAAATTGAGCAATTTACTTCCGATCAAGAGTATTACGGCACCTTATTTCATGAACTCATCCATGCCACTGGCCACCCATCCAGATTAAACCGTGAAAAGGGAAAAACATTCGGAGATCCAGCCTATGCCTTTGAAGAATTAGTTGCCGAAATAGGAGCTGCTTTCTTGTGTGGTGAAGCCGGCATTCTGAATTTTACTTTTGAAAATTCAACTGCTTACGTTAAGGGCTGGCAAGATGCCCTTAAAGAACACATGAACGAAGATAAAAATTTTGTAGTGAGAGCGGCGCGCCGATCGGAAGAAGCCGCTGATTTTATTCTTAATCGCAAAACCGTAGAAGATGAAGCGTAATTTCATTGCAGTAATTATACTGCTATCGATCGGGCTTGTTGCCGGAGCCTTAATAGGTCATTATAATCAGCAAACTAAAGTTTCTGATTATGAAAATTATCTTCGCAAGGAAAAGGAAACATCCAAGACCTGGAGGGATAACGCCAACCATTGGCATAATAAAGCAAGCGCTGAAGAAGTACGCAATTCAACAGCACTTAAAGACCTTGCTCTGGTAGAAGAGCGCTTAGGCTCTTTATCAGAACAGTTTGAAGGACTCCGGAAGAACCTGGGCAATCTATCTTATGCAGGCTTCTCCGGATCTTCAAGCTCCTATAAAATCGTAACCGGCACAAAGGACACGATTGTAATTTTCAATAAAGACACCGTTAATGCAATTGGCTTTAATTACGAAGATCCTCAAGGGTGGTACAGCGTAAAGGGTGTAGTAAGTCAGGAAAGGAAAATTGCTAGCCTTAAATTTTACTCGAGGGATTCCCTGGTAAGTGTGGTTTACTGGAAACGGCCATGGCTGCTAGGTAAAAAGAAATTTTCACAGGAAATAAAATCTTTCAATCCCAATACTAGGATAGTTTACAATAAAGCAATCATTGTCAAAAAGCAGAAACGGTTCTAATTGTTAGATCCCGGATTAAGGAATAATGAACATCCGTAATCTGTCAACTTCAGACTATTACAGCCGAACTTTACCAGCCCTTCACTCTCCAGCGATTTTATAGCACTTTCAAGACAGCGGTCTTTTATTTGTTTGTGATTCAACATTCCTTCCAATTGAAAAACAATTTTCTGAATGTTGATCGAATAGGTGTCCGGATTTTGCTTGCTTGGACTAAACCTCTTAAATTCTTTGTAAATCAATTCAAATATTATTTCTTCACTCAATACTTCATTGTATTGAAAAACTCTGTCGTATCCCTTTTCAGTTAATTCAATCTTATACATTATGTGTTTGTGAATATCACACCGGAATAGATCCGTATTACTAAGTACTGTTCTGTTAAAAGATTTTAATTGAATTTCAGTAAGCCGATATTTGATGTGCAGCTTAATTTCTCTTTGATTGAAAGTGATTGCATTGGCTTTCGAAAATGCCAGTAAAATAATATCAAGTATCTGCATA
>JALOMU010000145.1 GCA_025455285.1 Flavihumibacter sp. | reverse complement strand
GGTGATATAATCTGCCTTGGCCAGCAGAAAGGGCATCTGCCCAAAGGGTTTTCCAAGGTAGTCCATATCAAGTCCGGCTATGATCACCCGAATACCCTGTCTGGCCAGCTGGTCACAGACATCGGGTAATTGGTCGTCAAAGAACTGGGCTTCGTCAATTCCCACTACGTCCACATTGGAGGCCATCAATAAAATGGTTTGGGAGTTGTCGATAGGTGTGGAAGTGATAGCGTTTTCATCGTGGGAAACGATTTGTTGTTCATCATAACGAACGTCGATGGCCGGTTTGAAAATCTCGACTTTCAGATTGGCAATCCGGGCACGTTTCAGGCGTCTGATCAATTCTTCGGTTTTGCCTGAAAACATGGAGCCGCAGATGACTTCAATCCATCCCCGACGGCCGCCATTAAGTGTAGGTTCTATAAACACGATCTATACTATTGATGCGGAACAGCCAACTCTTCAAAGGTTAACAGATCCTTTGATGAGTATTGATTCAGTTCCAACTTTATTTTAATAACTTTATGAAATCCAATACTAACCCAAAAGTACCATATCAAATGGAAAGAGTTAGAGCACTGATTAATAAGCTTCAGGAACAGGCAGATCAGGGAGCGGAAACTTCCGCATTACTGATGACTGCTCAACTGTTACAGGCGGCTCTTCAGGAACAGGCTTCGGCTGCTTCTGTACACCGAAATGGAAACTCTAAAGTAGCGGTTGTATTACCAAGTCTTAATAATACCATTCAAAAAGTTGTTGTGGATCCTGCTCCGGTTGTTGTGGAAACCGTGGTGGAGGTGACTCCCAAAGCGCAGGAGCCCGAAACAGCACTGCCTTCCGATTGGCTGCAATCCCTGATGCAGGAAATTCCAACCCTGGCGCATCAGAAGGAAATAAGAGAACTGAATGATGTAATGAGTCAGCAATTGACTGGTGCTTCCCTTAATGATAAATTGAAGCAGGGCGCAATTGAAGTGGCGGAAGTACTTACCCGTGAGCCTGTTCGGGATCTCAAAAAGGCCATCGGCATTAATGATCGGTTTGTGTTTGTTCAGGAATTATTCCGTGGTGATGAAGTGATGTATGAACGCAGCATTAAAACCATCAACTCCTTTAATATTCTGCAGGAAGCTGAATACTGGATTGAGCGGGAACTCAAGCTGAAGCTTGCCTGGGATGATTCCAAAGAAACTGTGCGACATTTTTGTCAACTTGTAAGAAGACGTTTTTCCTCCAAATAATTGTGAATGAATGCACTTGCACCACGGCGATTTGCTACAAATTTTGCAGCCGCTTGGGAAGCAGCAGCTAAAGCATTTTCATCCGTCAGCAAGTGATGGAAGCGATTTTCAAGTTCCAATGCTGTTGAAACCGCGAAGCCCCCACCTGCCTCAATAAGTTCTGTAGCTTCAGGAAACCGGTCATATACAGGTCCGTGAATGACGGGAATGCCGTATACTGCGGCTTCCAGAATATTGTGCAGGCCATCGTCTCCGAAACCACCCCCCACATAAGCAAGCTTTGCGTACTTATATAGGCGCGATAACATTCCGATATTATCAATGATCAGAACATTAGCAGTAGTTCCGGTATCCGGTGTCTGTTTCCATATAGAGAACCGGATGGTGCGTTTAAACAATTTTTCCATATCCCGCAGGTGCTCCTCATAAATTTCATGTGGAGCGATAATAAACCGGATATCAGGTCGGGTATTGGCAAAATGGTCAAGTTCCTCTTCATCTTCCGGCCAGGTACTTCCACAAACAATGACGGGTTTATTCCCTACAAACTGTTCTATTTCCGGAATGGATTCAAATTTCTCCGCAATAGCTGAAACCCGGTCGTATCTTGTGTCTCCTGCTACCGTGGTTTTTTGAATACCAATTTTACTCAACAATTCAGCGGATGCTGCATCCTGAAGGAAAAGATGCCGGAAGCAGGTGAGCATATGGCGGTGCAACCGGCCATAGCTTTTGAAAAAAGGCTGGGATTTGCGGAATCTGCCGGCAATCAGGACAACCGGGATATTTTTAAGAGATAGGATATTGAGATAATGATACCAGAACTCATAACGCACCCAGATTACCAGTGAAGGGTTAGCTATTTCAATGAATTGGCCGGCATTGCGGGCGCTGTCCACGGGTAGGTAGCAAACATAATCAGCTCCTGTGTAGTTTTTCCGGATTTCATACCCGGAGGGAGAGAAAAAACTAAGCAGAATACTATGATTCGGGTAATTGGCACGTATCCATTCAAGGATGGGACGCCCCTGTTCGAACTCTCCAAGGGAAGCGCAGTGCATCCAAACCACTGGCCGCTGATCCTGCTGTCGAAACCGGATCAATGCCTGTTCCCATTCTTTACGGCCTTCCACCCATTTTTTTGCTTTGGGGTTCCAGAAGGCTGCCAGTTGCAAGGCCCACCGGTAGAAAACAATAAACAGATTGTATAATAAAAGACTCACTGAATCAATTGGTTAATATCCGACAAAGCTAAATTCAAAGTTCCACCCAACCTATATTTTGCTATTTTTGTGCCCATTTTAAAAGAGGAGGGAGAGTTATGCGACCTATTCAAATGGTAGATTTAAAAAAGCAGTACCAGGAAATTAAAGCCGATGTGGATGCGGCAATCCATGAAGTACTTGATTCAGCTGCCTTCATAAATGGAAAAGCTGTACAGGACTTCAGTAAATCGCTGGCCAATTACCTGGATGTAAAGCATGTCATTCCCTGTGCGAATGGAACGGATGCTCTTCAAATTGCTATGATGGCGCTGGATCTTCAGCCTGGTGATGAAGTGATTACACCTTCTTTCACCTATATAGCAACAACCGAAGTGGTGGCATTACTGCGTTTGCAGCCAGTATTTGTGGAAGTGGATCCCAAAACCTTTTGTATTGATCCTGCTGCCATAGAAAAAGCTATCACTCCCCGTACGAAAGCAATTGTACCGGTTCATTTATACGGACAGGCAGCTAACATGGAAGCTATCATGGAAATCGCGAATAAGCATGGATTGGCTGTAATTGAGGATAATGCCCAGGCAATCGGAAGTGATTATTATTACAAAGATGGTAGCTCCCGCAAAACCGGAACGATAGGCACAATTGGTTGCACTTCCTTTTTCCCTTCTAAAAACCTGGGATGTTATGGCGATGGTGGCGCGATTTGTACCAATGATGATGAACTGGCTGACAAAATGCGCATGATCGCCAATCATGGTCAGAAAATTCGGTATTATCATGAGATGGTGGGTTGTAATAGCAGGCTCGACAGTATGCAGGCTGCAGTGCTGAATATTAAACTTCCCAAACTTGACCAGTACATCGAAGCCAGGAGAAAAGCGGCAGCTTATTATGATCATGCATTTGCAGGACATAAAAAAATTACTACCCCATACCGCGATTCCAATAATAAACATGTCTTTCACCAGTACACGCTGATTTTGGAAGGAATAAACAGGGATGAATTACACCAATACCTGGCTGAGAGACAGATTCCATCCATGATATACTATCCTGTACCGGCTCACAGGCAAAACATGTTTGCAGCCTTGGGAGGAAATAAATTTGAGCTGGCGGTTACCGACTGGTTGACCGATCGAGTGATATCCTTGCCAATGCATACGGAGCTGGATCAGGAACAATTAGCTTATATAACGACGGAAGTTTTAGCTTTCGCAAATAAAAACTAAACTTAAAATCCGAATGAAAATTGCAGTTGTAGGAACCGGCTATGTTGGTTTGGTTACCGGAACCTGTTTTGCTGAAACAGGTAATGAAGTTATTTGTGTTGACATCGATCAGTCAAAAGTGGACCGTTTGTCCAATGGAGAGATTACTATCTATGAACCCGGACTTGAAAAATTATTTCTCCGTAACCTCAAAGAAGGCCGGCTGAGTTTTACTACCAGTCTGGCCGAAGGAATTAAAGATGCGGTTATTATTTTTTTGGCGCTTCCAACACCTCCGGGTGAAGATGGTGCTGCAGATCTTCGGTATGTACTGGGTGTAGCTGAAGATATTGGGAAATTGCTGACAGATTACAAAATACTGGTAGATAAAAGTACGGTACCGGTAGGAACCGCAGATAAAGTACGGGAAGCTGTAGCTAAAAATTACAGCGGTGAGTTTGATGTCGTATCCAATCCTGAGTTCTTACGGGAGGGTGTAGCCGTAGATGACTTTATGAAACCCGATCGGGTGGTTATTGGAGTTAGTTCAGAGCGTGCCCGAAAGCTGATGGGAGATCTGTATGCCCCTTTTGTGCGTTCCGGTAACCCGGTAATTTACATGGATGAGCGTTCTGCCGAATTAACAAAATATGCAGCCAATTCTTTCCTGGCAACCAAAATTTCATTCATGAATGAAATTGCCCAGCTTTGCGAAAGACTGGGTGCTGATGTGGATATGGTGAGATTGGGAATTGGAAGTGATGATCGTATCGGAAAACGTTTTTTGTTTCCAGGCATTGGATACGGTGGAAGTTGTTTCCCAAAGGATGTACAGGCACTTGTGCAATCAGCATCACAAGTTGAATATGATTTTCGTATACTGAACGCCGTTATGGATGTAAATGAGAAACAAAAGACTCATTTATTACCCAAAATTCGCCGGTATTTTGGAAATGATTTAAAGGGTAAAAAGTTTGCGTTATGGGGCTTGGCATTTAAGCCGAACACCGATGATATCAGGGAAGCACCGGCTCTTTATATTATCGATGCCTTGATAAAAGAAGGAGCATCTATAACTGCATTTGATCCGGAAGCGATCCGGAATGTAAAGCAGGTTTTGGGGGATAAAATTAGTTATTCAGAAAATCAGTATGATGCTTTGCAGGATGCAGATGCTTTGGTAATCGCAACGGAATGGAATGAGTTCAGGACACCTGATTTTTTGAAAATGGTTGTCAGAATGAGAAACAAAGTGATTTTTGACGGCCGTAATCTGTTCGATACAAAAGCCATTGCCGAACTCGGATTTCATTATGAAAGTGTTGGCAGAAATACAGTAACCGGTTCATTAAAATAATTCTATGAATAAAAGAGTATTAATTACAGGTGCAGCCGGATTCCTGGGTTCTCATCTTTGCGATCGCTTTATAAAAGAAGGTTTTAGCGTAGTAGGGATGGACAACCTGATTACCGGAGACCTTAAGAATATCGAACATCTCTTCAAGCTGGAGCAATTCGAATTTTATCATCACGATGTAAGTAAATTCATTCATGTTCCCGGGAATCTGGATTATATCCTGCATTTCGCTTCACCGGCCAGCCCGATTGATTACCTGAAAATCCCCATACAGACACTAAAAGTGGGCGCCCTGGGAACGCATAACTGCCTGGGACTCGCAAAAGCCAAAGGTGCTCGTATCCTGGTGGCTTCCACGTCAGAAGTTTATGGAGATCCGCTGGTGCATCCGCAAACGGAAGAGTATTGGGGTAATGTTAATCCTGTTGGACCAAGAGGGGTTTATGATGAGGCCAAACGTTTTATGGAATCCATTACGATGGCATATCATACTTATCACCAGGTGGAGACCCGTATCGTGCGAATCTTC
>JALOMU010000144.1 GCA_025455285.1 Flavihumibacter sp. | reverse complement strand
GCAGGAAAAGATGAAGGGACAGGTAAAAGAAGAAAATCCATCGGATGTCAAGATTACCAAAACCGGCAAATCAGAAACAATTCTTGGTTATAAATGCGATCAATACCTGATTGAGACCTCAGATGGCCAATCGCTGGTATGGATTACTACCGAACTGGGTTCCGGTATGGGGAATCTGGCCAAAAGCCTTTCTTCCATGCTTGGTTCCGGTCCCAAACCAGTGGGACTTCCTTCCATGAAAGGAATTGAAAACGGGGTATTAATGCGGCTGGAGTCTACCGATAAAAAATCTGGTAACAGCACCCGAATTGAAGCCGTGAATGTTAATAAGGATGGCAAAAAATTCCCGACTGCTGGCTATAACGTGATGGCTATGCCGGGCATGTAATCTGTGGAAGCCCGATATCTATCTGATGCATACCATCTGCTGTTCTGTTCACCATCAGTTGGCCACCCTCCGCCTGGGCCATTGAAATTGATTTTTTCAGCAGAAGTAATTTGGCTGGATCTACCACATTGTTGGTCTGAGGGCGATAGCGAAACTTCAATTGAATATCCATTTCCTGCTGAATGCTTAACTCAAGGTGCTGCGCACGATAGGTTTTGACGAGCGGTAACACTGTTTGCAATAAGCGGTAAATAGTGAGTCCGCTTGCAGGAACTATCTGTTCCTCCAGTTTCATAGTAAAGTCAACTGTTACACGGTTGTCGATAACCCATTGATCCACCAGTTCACGAATTAACAATTTCGCGTCTGCCTGGTAAGCATCAATCGGTTTGATATAATTGCACAACAGCCGGATCTCATTAATAATATGTTCTATGTTTTCCTTGCTCTTCATAAGGAAAGACTCACTCAGGTCCTTTTCAGTTTGCGCGAATTCAATATAGAGTTTAGTGGCAGCCAGCGTCTGGGCAAAATTTTCATGCAACTGGTGAGCGATAAAACTTCTTTCTTTTTCTTCTTCCTTAATGGAAAGCCGGTGCAGGGCTTTTTCTGCTTCGATCAGTTTATTGGTATAATTGATCAGCGATTTATTTTTTCTTCTTAACTCCATCAGGCGGCTTACCTGGTTGGCAATGGTATGAAGCGCGTCCAGTTGAAACTTATTCAGATTGCGGTTGGAGATAGAGTCTAACACACAAACAGTACCCAGTTTATGCCCGGAACTGCTGCGTATAGGGGCACCGGCATAAAAATGAATATGAGGTTCCCCATTAACGAGCGGGTTGTCCTGAAATCGTGGATCCTTTTTTGCATCGGGAACCAGCATTATCCCATCCTGCTGAATGGTATAGCGACAGAAAGCTACGTCGCGACTGGTTTGTTTGGTACCAATGTTTTTTATTGCCTTGAACCATTGCCGGTCTTTGTCAATGAAACTGATGGCTGCCATCTGGCAATTGGTGATATTCGCAGCCAGTTCAACCAACTGTGTAAAATCTTCTTCATCTTCAGAATCCAGGATACCGAAGGAGTAAAGATCGGCCAGTCGCATTTCTTCCTGTAAGTCGGGCAATTCATTCATGTTACGGATTTTAATAGTGGTTGTCTTAGGGGTTCTTAGATAAACGTAAGCATCCAGTTAATAGTTTGGGCGGATCTGTCGAAATATTTCTAATCTCATTATATTCGGGTTCACTCATATATGAATGACATGACGAGATCGCAACTGGAACAACTCTTTTCAACAGAGTCTGCTCAAATTGAAAAACTGAATGAAATGGTTCGGCGGTCAGTTGAGGAGGAAAAGCTATTAACGGAAAAACTAAAGGAATTTGAAGAACAGCATCCCGGTTTCCAGAGCCGCGTGGCAGACAAAGTTGCCACATTCGGTGGGAGCTGGCGATTTATTCTCAGTTTTGGATTTCTAATGTTGGCCTGGATCTTGCTGAATGTATTTTTATTAACAAGGCCCTTTGATCCCTATCCCTTCATTTTACTTAACTTGTTGCTTTCAACCATTGCGGCGCTTCAGGCACCCATCATAATGATGAGTCAGAACCGAAAGGAAGAAAAAGATCGCCAGCGTGCCATCAGTGATTATATGATCAATCTGAAGGCAGAAATCGAAGTCCGTAACCTGCACGGCAAACTGGATCTGCTTATAACAGAACAAATGCAGACCCTTTTTGAGCTTCAGAAAACACAGATTGAGATGATGGATGATATGAGAGAGCTTTTGATGAAGATCAAAAAGGCCGATGATTAGTATCAATCATTTCTTACAGCGTTCTATCTAGTTTCGTAACGAAATCTGACCGGCTATGATTCCAGCACTTACACCAGACCTGAGAAAGGTATTGGAGGCGGTTCATTATCGGCCTGCAGTATCTATTGTTTTGCCGTTTGATCCCAAAATGACGGCAAAGGACAGTTTGTCCGCTTCCTTGAAGAGCACCTGCGACCAGGTGGAAAAATCCCTTTTGAAGCAATATCCCGCCGAACTGGCGTTGCTATTGCTCCAGCGCTTACGAAATCTGTTAAATCAACTGAACTATAGTACGCATAAAAAAAGTATTGCATTGTTTCTTTCTCCTGTGTTTGAGAAACTATTGTATCTCGATATGGATGTTACGCCGAAGATCATTATTGATGATTCCTTCGAAATCCGGGATCTGATTGATTGTAAAATAGTTTCACGACAATTCTTGGTATTGTTGCTGCAAAGTCAGCATATGCACATTCTCCTGGGAGAACCTGGCAAACAGCAACGTATTCTTTCTGCTCCTATTGAGTATTCACTTTCTGCTTCCATTCAGCAGGTGAATCAAACATTGGATCAATTGATGCGTGCCTACCAGTTGCCGGCTTTTGTATTGGGTGAAAATAAAATGATTGAAATCTTCAATCAATCCATCAATTGCACTGGAACCATCATTGATTCCATTCCTTTTGCAGGTACTGAAAAAGATACGGATCAAATTGACCAGGTATTGAAACCTTACCTTGAGCAATGGTCTTCCCTAAAGGAGGTGGCAGTTTTGCAACGATTGAAGGAAGCCGGTAAATCACAGCGATTGACCATCGGCATGTCAGAAGTCTGGAAAGAAGCCATGCACCACAATGGCAAGTTGCTGGTAGTGGAACGTGGATTTCATTTCGATGGATTTCAGCCCCACAATCCTTACTCCTATGTGAAGGATGCGGTGGATGAGATCATTGAAAAAGTACTGGAATCAGGAGGAGATGTTGAATTTGTGAAGGAAGGAAAACTGAGTGATCAGGGACAAATTGCACTGATTCGTTTTTATTGAATCCGTGCTCAACAGCATAATCATGAGTAAATCAGCCTGGATCAGACGTTTTCGAGAAATCGGTTTGACAGATGTTCCCAGCGTTGGAGGAAAAAATGCCTCCCTTGGTGAAATGATATCCCGCCTTGCTTCCTTTGGAATTCCGGTTCCGGATGGATTTGCTACAACCGCCCTTGCATTTGAAGATTTTCTAAGCCAGAACAGCCTGCACCTGCCATTGCGTGAACTTATCCAACAACTGGATCATGTTTATTACAGCAACCTGAGGGAAATCGGATCCGCAGCCCGCAAGTTGTTGATGGAGGCGGAACTGCCCATTCATTTAAAGAAAGCTGTACTCGAGGCCTATAAAGAACTTGGAAAGGGAGAACCAATTGCTGTGGCAGTGAGAAGTAGCGCCACAGCTGAAGATCTGCCCGAAGCCAGTTTTGCAGGTCAGCACGAATCCTACCTGAATATCCGGGGAGAAGAAGCCCTGCTGCAGGCAGTGAAAAAATGTTTCGCCTCTCTCTATACTGACCGTGCTATCAAATACCGGGAAGATCATGGTTTTCAACACGAGAAAGTGGCTTTATCAGTTGGGGTGCAGATAATGGTTCGTTCAGACATCTCCTGTTCAGGTGTGCTGTTTACTTTGGAACCTGAATCCGGCTTCCGGGATATTATTCATATTTCCGGTGTATGGGGACTCGGAGAAAACATTGTGCAGGGCACTGTTACACCGGATGAATTCATGGTGTTCAAACCTACTTTGGGTAAAGTAAAGCAGCCGATTCTGCAGAAACGGCTCGGGGAAAAGGAACAAACCATGATCTATGGCGATACTGCTGAAACGCCTGTTCTCAACCTTCCTACTCCACCTGAGAAGCGGGGCGTTTTTGTTCTTACCGATGAGGAGATTATTCAGCTTGCCAACTGGTCCAGGATTATTGAAGACCACTATGCCAAACCCATGGATATCGAATGGGCAAAGGATGGCTTGCAAGATCAGCTTTATATCATCCAGGCCCGCCCTGAAACAGTGCATTCCCGCGCGAATCCACTGTTGCAGAAAGAATATAAAATTGAGACAGCAGGCGCCGCTGTGCTGGCATCCGGCCAGGCAATTGGTTCTGCTGTTGCCATAGGAACCGCTCGATTGCTAAAGAGCACAGCAGAAGCTGATAAACTACAGCCTGGCGAGATTATTGTCACCGATCTTACCAGTCCCGATTGGGACCCCATTCTAAAAAAATCCGGCGCGATTATCACCAATAAAGGCGGACGTACGAGTCACGCTTCCATTGTTGCCCGGGAATTAGGCGTGCCGGCAATTGTAGGTTGCGAAAATGCAACTGAACAGATTCAGGATGGACAGCCCATCACGGTATCCTGTTGTGAAGGTAAAACGGGCAGGGTTTATGAAGGCTTGCTAAAACTGGAAACAATGGAACATGATTTCAGTACGATCAGCAAGCCCGAACATACCGGTATCATGCTCATCACCGGTGATCCGGAAAAAGCCTTCCAGTTATCTTTTTATCCAAATGATGGAGTGGGATTGATGCGCATGGAATTCATTATTACGCATGCCATCAAAGTTCATCCGATGGCATTGGTTCAGTTTGATGAACTGTCAACAGACGCTGCAGACAAGCAGGCTATCGCAACTCTTACTAAAGGATATGCGGATAAGAAGGAATATTTCATTGACAAACTTTCACAAGGCATTGCTACAATCGCTGCAGCATTTTATCCTAAACCGGTGATTCTTCGGATGAGTGATTTTAAATCGAATGAATATGCTAACCTGCTGGGCGGTGCAGCTTTTGAGCCCAAAGAAGAAAACCCGATGATAGGTTTCAGAGGCGCCTCCCGGTATTATCATGAAAAGTATAGAGAAGGTTTCCGCCTGGAATGTGAAGCCGTAAAACGGGTGAGAGAAGACATGGGTCTCACGAATGTTAAAGTCATGATCCCCTTTTGCCGCACAGTTGAAGAAGCAGAAAAAGTGGTGGAACAGATGAAACTATTTGGTTTGGAAAGAGGTGCAGGCGGACTTGAATTGTACATGATGGTGGAGATTCCAAGCAATGTATTGTTAGCGAAAGACTTCGCCCGCTATTTTGATGGTTTTTCCATCGGTTCCAATGATCTCACTCAACTGACACTGGGGGTGGATCGCGATTCAGCCCTGGTAAGTGCACTCCCTGGAAATGATCCGCCTGGCAATAGAATATGCACATGTTGCAGGCCGGCCAATTGGTTTATGCGGACAAGCACCCAGCGATGATCCTTCCTTTGCCCGCTTCCTTGTAGAAGCAGGTATTGATACCATCTCCTTTAACCCCGATGCACTGCTAAAAGGCATGGAAAACGTGAAACGTGAGATGTGAGACGTGAGAAGGGAGGAAAGGAGAAGGGAGGAATGGAAGACAGCTCACTCCTCCTTTCCTCCATCTTCCATTCCTCCTTCGCCCCCCCTGAATCAAATGTTAAATTGTCCTTTCTTCTAAATTTCCCACAATTACTGCAAAAACTTCGCCCCCAATTGCACTTGTTTATCCATACATTTGCATCCTTCAATGAATTTTAATCATGGATTGGAAACAGTTTGAAAAAGTGTCAAAGGCAATGGGTGATCAGAACCGCCTCCGAATCCTCGAAGCAATTTCAAAGAAAAAAGGTGTTTTGGAATGTGCTGCCATTGTTCAGAAACTGGACCTGGCACAGCCTTCCATCAGTCATCACATCAAAACCCTGGTGGAAGCCGGACTGATCGAACCTGAAAAATCCGGTCGTAATTACACGTACATCCTGAACACGGAGCTGCTTGATAAGTATATCAAGAAGCTGAAGACGATTGCCGGCTAAGAAAGCCAACGTAGAAGCGAAACAAATCAAAAGATGAGAACAAAGTTACTCTTGTCCGCACTCCTGATCGGGTGGTTACAGGGCAATGGACAGGCTGTTCCTGACAGTTTACCAAAACAACTGGACCTGGAGCAGGCTATTGCATTTTCCCTCAAGAACCAGCCCTTAGTGCAGCAGTCAGAAATCGATGAAAAAATTACAGCAGCCAATATCCGGAACCGGTTGGCCGACTGGTATCCGCAAGTAAACTTCAATTACAACCTGCAACACAACTTCGTAGTACAGACAAATATCATTGGCGGTAATCCCGTGAAACTGGGTGTCGACAATGTTTCTGCCCTGCAGTTTACAATGTCGCAGACCCTTTTCAACCGCGATGTACTACTTGCCCGCAGAACCCGTACGGATGTATTGCAACAATCCCTGCAAACCACCAAACAACGCAAGATTGATATTGCAGTAGCAGTTTCAAAAGCGTACTATGATGTACTTGCTACCACGCAACAGGTGAAAGTGTCGGATGAAAATATTCGTCGGATTGAACGTAGTCTGCAGGATGCCAAATTTCAGTACGATGCAGGTGTTGCTGATAAAACTGATTTCAAACGTGCTACCATCGCGCTCAACAATGCGAAAGCTTCCAAAATTGCCAATGAAGAAATTCTGAAAGCAAAACAGGAATACCTCAAATCACTAATGGGCTATCCGGTAGAAGCGCCAATCGATTTACTTTATGATAGCGCGGCACTGGAACAATCCATCACAGCACCCGCTGATGAAAATCCGGAACTGAATAACCGGATTGAATACCAGTTGCTGACTACACAGATCAAGTTGCAGGAAGCCAATCTCAAATACAATAAGTGGGCTTACCTGCCGAATGTGTCGCTGAATGGTGCCTATAACCTGAACTACCTGAATAATGAATTTTCAAAACTCTATAATGTGAATTATCCAGCTTCCTTTGCAGCCATCACTCTGGGATTCCCGATTTTCCAGGGAGGTAAAAGAAAATCTGCCATCGATGCTGCAGAATGGCAACTGGAGCGCACCAAACTGGACCTGCTCAGTCTGAAGAATTCTGTGAATGCGGCGTACTCACAGGCAATTGCAACCTATAAAAGCACCTATACCAATTACCTCGCACTGAAAGAAAATCTCGATCTCGCGAGGGAAGTATATGATGTGATTCAGTTGCAATACCGGAATGGTATTAAAACCTACCTGGAAGTGATCAACGCGGAAACAGATCTGCGTACCGCCACCATCAATTATTATACAGCATTATATAATGTACTGGCCAGTAAAGTGGACGTACAAAAAGAACTCGGACAATTTAACTATTAATCAACTGGTATGAGAAGCATTTTATATACAGCCTTTATCGGATCCATTCTTTTAGCAGCCTGTGGTCAACAACAACAAAAGGCAGGTCCCATGGCTCCTGCAGCAATGAATGTAACACTGGAAGCAGTAAAGCCGGGTAATCCACTATATTACGATGAATTTCCTGCTACCTTAACTGCCCTTAACCAGGTAGAACTGCGTGCACAGGTGAGTGGTTTTGTTACGGGGATTCATTTTAAAGATGGTCAACGTGTACGCAAAGGCCAACTGCTCTATAGCATCGACGCCCAATTATATAACGCCAACTACCAGCAGGCAATAGCCAACCTGAATGTACAGGAAGCAAACCTGTCCCGTGCTCAGAAAGATGCAGATCGGTATCATGAATTGCAGAAGAATGATGCGGTAGCCCGTCAGCTCGTGGACAATGCAGATGCAGCACTGGAAGTAGCAAAAAAACAGGTGGATGCTGCCAAAGCATCCATTGCTGCTGCGCAAACCAGTGTGCGTTACACACGTATCACAGCTCCATTTGACGGATTGATTGGAATATCCCTGGTTAAACCAGGTGCACCTGTTACAGCCGGGCAAACCATTCTCAACACAGTTTCAACTACCGGAGATATGGCAGTTGATTTCAACCTGGATCAATCACAGATTTATCGCTTCAGTCAATTGTTAAACACGGCAACAAAAGATTCCATTTTCCGTCTTGCTTTTGGTAGCGATGAATATCCTGCCCCGGGCAAACTCGTGCTGCTGGATCGTGCTGTGGATGCACAAACCGGAACCATCAAGGCAAGAGTAGTTTTCCCAAATAAAGAAGAAAGACTGCGCGCGGGTATGAATGGAACGCTGAAAGTAAAGAATGCCTCCGGAGAGCAGGCTTTACTGATTCCATATAAAGCTGTAGTAGAGCAACTGGGTGAATTCTTCGTGTACAAAAAGACAGACAGTAGTACGGTAACCCAACAAAAAGTTGTGCTGGGTAAACCTATTGGTTCAGATATAATCATTCAATCCGGACTGCAGGCAGGCGATTCTATTGTTACACAGGGAGTGCAAAACTTGCGGGAAGGCGCTAAGATTGTTTCTATACCCCCAGCAGCACCTGCTCCAGCCAAACAATAATTCCGATTCATCAGAAGAAGTACGAATAGTATGATAGCAGATATATTTATTAAAAGGCCCGTTACAGCCATTGTAGTATCCATAGTAATTGTATTGGTGGGTATTATTTCGCTGATCAATTTGCCGGTTGCCCAATACCCCGATATTACTCCTCCTACTGTTTCTGTTACCGGTAACTTTATTGGTGCCGATGCACAAACAGTGGAACAAACTACCACTACTGCCATTGAAACCCAGATCAACGGTACACCTGGTATGACCTATATGACCAGTAACAGTACGGCAAGCGGACAAAGCAGTATTACAGTCAATTTTGAAGTAGGTACCAATATTGATATCGCCACCCTTGATGTGCAAAACAGGGTGAGTGTAGCAGAACCCACTTTGCCGGATGCGGTAAAGCGCTTAGGGCTTACTGTTAGAAAGAGAAATCCAAGTGTGATGATGGTACTTGGGTTCTATTCTCCCAACGGATCACACGATGCCACATTTATCGGGAACTATGTGAACCTATATGTGAAAGATGCGATTACCCGTGTGAAAGGAGTAGGTGATGTTTTCACCCGTGCAGATGATTTTTCTATGCGTATCTGGCTCAACCCGGAGAAACTGGCAGCTCTTAATATGACACCGGCCGAAGTGAACCAGGCATTGCAGGAGCAAAACCTGCAGGTGGCAGCTGGTACAGTAGGTGGTAATCCACAGCCAGGTTCCCAGGCATTTGAATACACCATCCTTACCAACAGTCGCCTTACCACGCAGGAGCAATTCGAGAACATCATTGTAAGAACCCGCCCTGCAGATGGCTCTATCGTATACCTGAAAGATGTAGCCCGCGTGGAATTGGGCAAATTCGATTATGGTATTAATGCCTTCGTGGAAAATGGAAAAGCAGCTGCCTTTATGCTTATCTACCAGGCTCCGGGAGCAAATGCACTGGACACGTATAAAGGTATCCAGAAGGCACTGGATAACCTGCGCCCCACTTTCCCGAAAGACATTGATTATGTAGTTCCACTGGAAACTGTTTCGGTTGTTGAAGAGTCAATCAATGAGGTTTTGAAAACTTTGGTGGAAGCCCTGATACTTGTGGTATTGGTGGTATTCCTCTTCCTGCAAAGCTGGAGAGCTACTTTTATTCCCTTGCTCGCGATTCCGGTTTCACTGATTGGTACCTTTATTTTCTTTGGTCCTCTTGGCTTCACGATCAATACCCTCACGCTCTTTGCTTTTGTATTGGTATGCATTGGCATCATCATCATGCGCAGAACTTTACCAAATGCACCACGATCGGACGGACGTGCCCAAACCGTTGTCGCATATCAGCTTCGTTGATCGGATAGGCCAACCAAGTTTGATTTTGCAACCGGTAGGCAAGGCGCGATCGCAGTAATGGCAGCGATCGGAGATACTCATCAATCTGCCAGACTTCCGCTGGAGATATCAGCATTGCCATTTTCGCATCCACAGGTTGAAAAATGCCCCAATCTTCCAGTTCGATCGGCTGTGGTACAAAGGTATAAACCATCCCCTGAATCCGTGTCCGAATCTTGCCCCCCTTTACACAAGGTGCAAGGAACGAAGATGTTTGTAGCTGCAACTCCTGTTGCGTTAGCGAAAATAATAGCTGATTAATTTTTGACATTTTCCCTCCTTAAAATTCTGGGTCTTAGAGCATTCCCCAAGACCCAGAATTTAACCTATGCGACCCGTCGAGTGAGTTCTGTTTCCAGAATTTCCATCAACAACTCCAACCGTGACTTTAAGGCTTCAGAAGATGCTCGAAAATTATTTTTTATCTTGTTGATGACATGCTACTTTAAAACGTAAAAGTCCGGAGAAAGCTTTCGTTCTGTATAACTTTTAAGCAACTCCGCGGCCTAAAATGGTAAAACATTTTAGTTCATTTTTAAAAACAGCTCATTTTTCCTGAGGTATCTTTATGCAAGCACTATCAGTGATATAAAGACAAAACTACAGCGGTATGTATTCAGAGTA
>JALOMU010000143.1 GCA_025455285.1 Flavihumibacter sp. | reverse complement strand
TGCCAGGCTGTGAGGGACTGGTATGTTTACCTTATTTTGGAGGTGAACGCGCACCTGTTTGGGATGCAGGTGCAAGCGGCATGTTTGCAGGCGTTCGTTTTCAGCATCGGCAGGCGCATTTTAAAAGAGCCCTTGTAGAAGGCATCTGTTTTATTTTCAGGCAATTATTGGAAAGGATAGAAAAAGTGTACGGACCGGTTCATCGAATTATTGCAAGCGGAGGTTTTACCAGAAGCAGGTGGTGGGTACAGGTAATGAGTGATGTGCTGGAGCGAACAATCGACGTAGGAGAGGAAGATGCGGATGCTTCAGCGTTGGGAGCTATTGCTATTGCCATGAAGGCAGCCGGTTCTTTAACCGAATGGACAGAGTTGGAAGCTCATCTTCCGTTCGGTTATTATTCGATTTCCCCCAATGATTTGAACAGAACCATCTACCGTAACCAATACCAGGAATTTTTACGCTTATGTCAGTTCTAATAATTCTGTTGGCACTGGGTTTACTCTTCTGGATGACGCTCAACAAGTGGAGTCCTTTCCTTGCTTTACTGGCTGCCACTCTGCTGGTTGGGTTGCTGAATGGAATGCCGGTGCCGGAACTCATGCGGGCTATGGAAAAAGGGGTAGGATCCATGCTTGGAAGTATGGCGCTTATTCTTTGCCTTGGAGCTATGCAGGGCAAGGTGCTCGAAAAAACCGGTGCAGCTACGGTAATCAGCCGGTATCTTATGGACAGGTTTGGTCGTTCTGGTATTCAGTGGGCGGTATTACTGATGGGACTACTAGTAGGGATTCCACTCTTTTACAATGCCGGTTTTGTGATATTAGTACCCTTTGTATTTACGATTGCTGCCAGTGCTAAAGTGCCCCTCTTATATGTAGCCATACCAATGGCTTCTGCATTATCGGTTACTCATGGTTTTTTACCACCACATCCCGGGCCCGTTAGTCTCGCTTCAATTTTTGGAGCTTCAATCGGCAAAACCATGTTGTATGGATTGCTGGTGACAGTTCCACTTGTCTGGATTGCGGGTATTGAATTTGGAAAACGATTTCGGCAATTTGGAACCATTCCTCTGATGGAAGATAAAAATGAACAGGAGCAACTACTGCCATCGGTTCGATCCAGTATGGTGGTTGCGCTGTTACCTGTACTGCTCATCGCCTTACCTGCCTTACTGGTTAATTTTTTACCGGCCGATTCAAACTTGTTGCTGCTTACCCAGGCGATTGGCGATCCGGTTCTGGCGATGTTGATTGCGGCCCTGGCTGCCGGCTATTTTCTTTGTATCAGGAGGGGCGTTTCCGTTCAGGTGCTGATGCAATACTATGGCACTGCGATTGAAGGAATTGCGGTTATTATGATGGTAATTGCTGGCGGCGGAGCACTGAAGCAGGTATTGACAGATACCGGTATCGCCGGTCAGGTAGCAGATTTTTTTACACAATATGCTTTTCCGCCTTTGATAGCAGGTTGGCTGGTCGCAGCCTCTATCCGCATTATAATAGGTTCAGCTACCGTGGCGGGAATTACAGCCGCAGGAATTTTAGCACCTCTGGTGGTTTCCAGCGGCGTATCGCCAGAATGGATGGTGTTGTCCGTTGGTGCCGGCAGTGTATTCTGTTCACATGTAAACGATACCGGCTTCTGGATGTTCAAAGAGTATTATGGGTTGACAGTAAAAGAAACCCTTCTTTCCTGGACCATCATGGAGTCTATTATTTCTATATTGGGATTGCTGTTAATTCTGCTACTTTCCAATTTTATCTGATACTGCCGGCAGCCCGTTCCTTTCTGCGGATATCTTTGATTATCTGCTCCGCATGTACACGTGAATTTTCAATGAATAACTTATGGGTATTCATGCCTCCGCAAATCACTCCGGCCAGGTATAAGCCGGGTACATTTGTTTCCTGCGTTTTGGGATCGTATTCGGGTTGCCTCACTTCATCCTTACTCAACCGGATGCCGCAGGCTTTCAAAAAATCCAGGTTGGGTTCATACCCTGTCAGGGCCAGCACCCAGTCATTGGCGATGGTCAGTTTTCCTTCGGGTGTCTGAATCTCAATCTCACGTTCACGAATAGCCGAAACCTCGCTATTGAAATAAGCTTTAATGGAGCCTTCCTCTATGCGGTTAATGATATCCGGCCTTACCCAGTATTTAACACGCTGTCCAATATCTGACTGGCGGATGATCATGGTTACGTCCGCGCCTTTTCTCCATGTTTCCAGGGCTGCATCTACAGCGGAATTCTGAGCTCCGATTACCACTACTTTTTGGAATGCATAAAAATGCGGATCCTTGTAATAATGTGTAACCTTGGGGAGTTCTTCTCCTGGTACGTTTAATTGATAGGGGATGTCGTAAAAACCAGTGGCGATGATCACATAACTGGTACTATAGCGTTCCTTACTACTGGTTACAGAAAAGCCCTTTTCGCTTTTTTTAACCGACAAAACTTCTTCAAACAGCCGGATATTGAGCGTATGACTGTGTGTTACACGCCGGTAATATTCCAGCGATTCTGCACGGGTAGGTTTATTGTTATTCGATACAAATGGTACGTTCCCAATTTCCAGCCGTTCGGATGTTGAAAAAAAAGTCATATTGGCCGGATAGTGATATAGTGAATTAACCAGACAACCTTTTTCCAGAATCACATAATTCAGTTTTGCTTTCCGCGCTTCCAGCGCACAGGCAAGTCCGATTGGTCCTCCTCCGATTATTACCAGGTCATAAGATGTCATGAAGTACGATGTTACTACAAATACCAAAATTAGGTTCTTTGTAGTAACATCGTATTATTGTTGACCGGTGATTAATAAGGCTCAACCTTGCCCGATCCTGAAACTTTTACCGTTACCTGCGGATTGCCCTTGTATTTTACTGAGCCGCTTCCGCTGATCCGGGCATTCAGTTTGTTGGTTACCCATACCCGCATGTCTCCGGAGCCGCTGGTTTCCGTTTTCATTTCAGTCGTCTCACACCCGATCATGTTGATATCACCACTGCCGGAGATATCCAGGTCGGCATTCCCAACGGATCCTTCACGGATAAGGATATCGCCACTTCCATTCACATCAGCTTCCATCTGAGGAGTAATCAGTTCCCTGATATCTATTTTTCCGGACCCATTGATATCTGTATAAAACTGATTCGTTTCAATTGGATCACTTGCATAAATATCACCGGAACCGTTCACTTTGAAGCCATTAATGGCAGGTGATTCAATATATATTTCTATCGTTTCGTAGGAATGAATCACAGTGTTATTGCGGATCTTTAAATTTAATTCTCCATTACTCACAAAGGCTTCAATGACATCCTGAATATTGCGCTGTGCGCGGATTTCAACCCGGTGCTCGGAACCCTTTTTATAATAGAGTCGTCCTGTTGTTCCAAAATCAATTTTAGTAAAACTGCCGACTTCCCGGATCTCGGACACAACCGGTCCTTTACCGTTTACTTTTGTACAGGAGGGTAGTAGTGCGCTGAACCCAAGGATCAGTAGCGCGAATAAATACATAGTTTTTTTCATGGTATAAAATCTGAATGGTTACTAATTAAAATTCAAGTCGATAAGCGATTACCGGAATAATACCTGCCTGATATGCAGTTCTGATTCCCCCTTTGACACTGTCGAAATAGCGGGCATAAATATTCTGGCGATTGGTCAGGTTTTGTATATCAAGTGATAATACATGTGTCATACCGGTTGCATTCCATTTCATGCTCAACCGGATATCGGTTCTGAAATAAGCTGGATGCTGTATCGTAAATGCTTCTGCTTCGCGATACTTTGCATAGCCCAGCTCAAGTGTTGCTTCCTCATCCATAGGTGTTTCCCGAAAGCCTCCGGCATAAATGACTTTGATATTGGCCGCAAAACTTCGTTGTTTGCCGGGATGAATAAATTCTTTACCCAGCGTAAGTGAATTTGCATGCCCGCCATTGTACCGGGTATTTCGTTCGATACCATCAGCAGCCGTATATTTGGATTGGTACAAGGAATTGGAAAAAAGAAAATAGAAATTATTCCGTAACTGTTTTTCCAGTGAAATCTCTACTCCATAATTTTTCCCCTTTCCTTTGTTTGTTAACGGATCAAGTATGTAATTTTCACCAATGTTTAGAGTTGATAAACTGCTGGTATCATAGATGCTTACCGGAACATTAAAGAGTTGCTGGTAATACACTTCAGTTCTCAATCGCAACCCCTTCATCAGCTGCCGGGTATAGGATCCGACCAGGTGGTGTGATTTCGTAAAACCCAGTTCCTTGTTCGGCTGGATCCAATCACCGTTAATGTTGGTGCGGGCGAAATATACGCCCATGATCTGTGCCTGGCTGTGCAAGCCATAACCAAGACCAAAACTATTTTTGGAATCCGGTGTCCACTGCATGGCAAACCTGGGTTCTACGGCGGTTGATTTATTAAGTATCAGGTGCAGAAAATGCAAGCCACCGGTTACAACCAATTTATTGGTGGGTTTGTATTGCCATTGAGCAAAAGCCTGGAACAGTTGCGTTTGATCCTTCACGTTAATTCGTTCTTCCACTGGTGCCTGGTTGTTTTCCCTGGAACGCTGCAGAAAATTAAAATCGATTTGTTGAAAGATGATACCTGCACGAAGAGCCTGCTTACGATTCAACTGACTGTTTAGTGTACTGCTTACCGTCCATTTGCTCGTTGAGAATTTTTCACGAAAGGGATTGGTGATCGACTCATCATTTTCCATATATTGTTGATCACTGGTGTTTTCCTGCTGGCTATGGACAAGGGCAGTTTTTAGTTTTGTACGAGCGGAAAGCGCGATTGAGTGAGTTAATCCATTGGCATTGGTTGCACCTCTGTACCTGCCTCCGTATCGGTTCCATTCTTCTTCCCATTTTGAAGGGTCTTTTTCCATTGGGAAATCCTGGCTGTTCCATCCATTCAGTCCAAATAAGGTGAACTGCCCTGCTTTACCTGCAGGCAGGTTCATATTATAGGAGAGGTCACTGAAATTGGTACTTCCTTCGCCTACTGTTTTTAATCCCATTTTACTTAACAACCCAAGTGTTGAATACCTGTAATTGACCAGGTAGGAACCTTTGTAGTTTTTACTGAAAGGCCCTTCGCTTGCAATGTTGATACCAAGTACACCGGCTTCGATGGTATGTTCTCTTTTTTCGTTATTGCCTTTTCGCAACCGAAGATCAAAAACTCCTCCCACTGCATTTCCATACTCTGCCGCAAATGCACCCGTTACAAAATCTGAATTGGCAAGTACTTGCGCACTTAGAATAGATATGCCTCCTCCGCTACTGCCCTGGACTGAAAAATGGTTGGGATTTGGAATTTCAACACCTTCCATCCGCCACAAAAGTGCATTGGGCGCATTCCCGCGAACCACAATATGATTCCCTCCGTCATTTACGCTAACCACACCTGCAAAACTGGTTGCCATCCGGAGCGGATCGTTAACAGCTGCCGCATAACGTTGTGTTTCTTCAACAGAAAAGGCCCGGGCACTAACCAGACTGAGTTCATTTAATGGTTTGGATCGTACGCCGCGAGCTTTTACTAT
>JALOMU010000142.1 GCA_025455285.1 Flavihumibacter sp. | reverse complement strand
GCAGCAGCAGAGAGTTGGTTGGCTGTCAATTTGCTTGATTTAGTGTGAAAATTAGCATATTTGTTAAAATCCACCACATGGAAGAAGCTCAAATGTATCCGGGAGTTAGCATTCATGCCACAGCAGTTATTGACAGAGGGGCTAAAATTGGAGAAGGTACCCGGATCTGGCATTTTTGTCACCTGATGCCAGATGCCAGGGTGGGTGGAAACTGCATACTGGGGCAGAACGTGTTTGTTGACAACCAGGTCAGCATCGGGAATGGATGCAAGATTCAGAATAATGTATCGCTATACAATGGAGTGCAACTGGAGGAAGAGGTATTCATCGGACCCTCGGTAGTTTTTACTAATGTGATCAATCCCCGGGCATTTATAGAACGTAAGCAGGAATTTAAACCCACCATCATAGGGAAAGGAGCCAGTATCGGGGCGAATGCCACCATCGTATGCGGTATTCGGATCGGAGCATTTGCTTTGGTGGGTGCAGGTGCGGTAGTAACCCGGGATGTGCCTCCATATGCGAAAGTGGTAGGCAATCCGGCAAGGCAGATTGGATGGGTTGATAAAGAAGGGAATAGCGTAGACAAGCAACCTGTCTAATAGTAGTTTTCCCCTATATTTGTTAATGAATGGTGAAGTACCCACCACCATTGCGAGGACCCTTAAAATTCAACCTGTGAATCAAGTGCTGGCATTGTTGGCGGTAGATCTGATTACAACATAATTTTGTTGAAGGCAAGGAGTTCGAACAAAGGGCTTCCTTGCCTTTTTTATTGCAAGTGGGTAAGGAAAAATTCAGGCCAATGGGACTGAGGAGGCGAAGCTATGCCTAAATTGCAGAGTTGAAAAACCTGAGACCTATGACCAAACAGAAAAACTGGTATGCACTTTACACGAAACCCCGCTGGGAGAAGAAGGTACATGAATTGCTTCTTCAGAAGGGGTGGCAGTCGTATTGCCCATTGAACAAAGTGCGAAAAAAATGGAGTGATCGGTATAAAATAGTGGAAGAGCCATTGTTCAAAAGTTATGTTTTTGTTCGGGTAACAGACGAAGACAGGGCAGATGTGCGTTTTGTGGACGGTGTGGTAAATTTTGTATACTGGCTGGGAAAGCCGGCACAGGTAAAAGAAATTGAAATCGAGCGGATCAAACGTTTCCTGAATGAATTTGAAGATGTGGAAGTGGAGCAGTTGCCGGAACCGAAACCAGGTGACCAGGTGATCATCACATCCGGCGTATTCATGGAACAGCAGGGACGAATTCTGTCGGCTGATAAAAAACGGGTGGAAGTGCTGATTGAGAGCCTGGGTTGTAAGCTGGTAGCCACGCTGGATAAAGAGAAGGTAGTAATTAAGTGAGTTACACAATTTTGATACTTAACCAATTCTATACATGCTGAGAAAGCTATACCAGGGTGCAGCAATGTTTACTGCACTTTTTTTGTTGATTGCCTGTGGCGCATCGCAGAAAAATCACCAGCAACGGATTATACTGCAGGGAATTGATACAGCGGATATCGGAGCTTTGGTTATTCCTGACTTGATTATCAAAAAGGGAGATCTCTTATCAATTTTAGTATATAGTGATAACCGTGAGGCTACTGAAATCTATAATCAACCACAGACAGGTGGAAGTTCGAATGTTGGTGGAAATGCAGGGGCAGCATCACTTTCTGTATTAGGCAGGGGCTACCAGGTTGACAATAATGGACAGATATTTTTTCATTCGATTGGACCTATTGATGTACTTGGATTAACTAAAAAGCAGGTGGCGGATTTGATAACAGAGCGCTTGCGGGTATTCCTTCAAAACCCTTATGTGGTTGTTCGATTTACAAACGCCAGAATTACTGTTATGGGAGAAGTTTTAAAGCCAGGTGTGATTGAATTTCCTGATCAAAAAATTTCTATACTTGATGCAATCGGGTTGTCTGGCGATCTAACGAATTTTGCCCGTAGAGATAACATTCTGATAGTACGTGAAGTAAATGGCAAAAGAACAACAGGTCGTATTGATTTGCGCGCTGCTGATTTTTACAATTCTCCTTTTTTCTATCTGCAGCAGAATGATTTTGTTTACGTTGAACCTAACAGAAAGAAACCTACGGGTAATGAACAGGTGCTGATGAGAAATATTACAATCGCCACCAGCCTTGTATCAGTAGCAGCCCTTATGATAACTTTAATTGCACGATAAGTAACTTCTATGGAAAATCCTGCCGATCAATTTGAACTTTCAAAACAGGAGTTTACGCCTATGGAGTTTGTCTATAGGAATCTGAAATACCTCCCCTGGATAGTTCTTTCAGTGATAGTAAGTATTATTGGTGCACTTATCTATTTACGGTATACTCCGGATGAATTTATGGCAAAAGGCCAGATGATTATTAAAGGGGAAAATGCCGTTAGTACCAGTGATGAGAAATTCAACCGATTGTTTCTCATGGATGCAGGGCCTAACCTGAATAATGAAATGGCCATTCTAAAATCCAACAATTTTGTTCAAAGGGTTGTACAGGAATTGGGATTAAATTTTGAATACACCGGTTTAGGTAAAGTTAAATCTACAGTAGGTTATCCGCATTCACCACTGCAGTTGGAAGTTATACGCAAACGGGATTCCTCCAGGATTACCTTTCAGGTCACTGTCCTGAATGACAAAGAATTCCTGCTGAATGGTGCAGGTGAGGCCCGGCAATTCGGCTCCGTAATTGAGGACAAAAGAGGAGTATTTAAGATTCATTTGAACGCTTCTTATTTAGATGATTATGATACAAGAGATTTCCTGATTGATCATTTTCCATTGGATATAGCTGCAGAACGCGTAATACCATATATTTCAATCAAGCAAAGCAATGAATACGCGAATATTCTGGAAATATCTTTTCAGTCGACGAATGTACAGCTGGCTGCAGATATAGTGAACACGTTAATGAAGGAATACGGAAAGGCAACGGTAGAAGATAAAAATGCAATTGCGCTCGGTACCATTCGCTTTATTGATGAGCGGCTTGATTCTTTACAGTCGGAATTGTCCGGAGTGGAAGGCGCTATTCAGCAATTTCAGGAGAAAAACCAGGGAATTGGTCTCGGTCTGCAATCGGAAATGTATATGAACTCCATGTCAGAGTTGGAGACAAAGATCAACGATATTTCGGTAAAGAAAAAAGTGTTGCAGTGGCTGAAAGAATACATTCTGAACAAAAACAACGACCAGGCTACCGTTCCAGTTAACCTGGGTGTGGAAGAGCCCACTTTAACAGCTTTAATTGCTGCTTATAACGAACTCCAGTTACAAAAAACAGCACTTCTTAAATCAACTACTCCACAAAACCCCAAGGTGCTGGAAATGCAGGCAAGCCTTGATAAAATCAAAAATGATATCAACGAAGCACTTGCCAGTGTAGATCGTTCTTATGACATTGTGCTGAAACAAATGCAGGACCGGTATTCCTCAGCACAGCAAAAATCGGTTTCCGTGCCTGGGAAAGTCAGACGATTATTGAATATTGAACGCCAACATAAAATCAAGGAAGAGTTGTATTTGTTACTACTTTCCAAGAAGGAAGAAGTGGCCATTGCATCTGCTGCGGTACTTCCCAATTCCAGTATTCTGGAGAAAGCAACGGTAAGGGGCAAATTGGTAGCGCCTATTCCAACTGGTGTTTATTTGAAATTTATTGCTGCTGGGCTGGCTATTCCCATATTAATTATTACGGTGCTGGGATTTCTGAATGATAAAATCTCCATGCGCAGTGATATTGAGAAAAATACCCAGGTTCCTATTGCTGGAGAAGTTGGGAGTTCCGATAATCCGAGTCCTTTGTTAGTAACGCTTCAAAACAGAAGTTATATAACAGAACAGTTTCGTAGTATCAGAACAAATATGGCGTACCTGGCCAATCAAACCAGCAAGCCTACCATCCTTGTCACTTCCTCTATGAGCGGGGAGGGGAAATCATTTATCAGTACCAATATTGGGGCAGCCTTTGCATTAGCTGGGAAGAAAACCTTATTGCTGGAATTCGACATTCGCAAGCCAAAAATTTCAGCTAATCTGAATGTATCAACCCGAAAAGGCCTGAGCAGTTACCTGGTTACAAACGAAAAAGAAGAAGACCTGTTGGTTCGGGTGAAGGATATTGATGGATTGTATCTTTTCCCCTGTGGCGTTATTCCGCCCAATCCATCTGAAATGTTATTGCTGCCAAAAATGGAAAAACTATTTGCCTGGGCAAAAGAAAATTTTGATGTTATCATCATTGATTCTGCACCAGTTGGAGTAGTAAGTGATGCAATTACACTTGGTAAATATGCCGATTCTACGCTCTATATTATTCGCCAGAATTATACTATAAAAAAGGTGGTGGAACTAATTGATACCCTTTATCAGACAAAAAGATTACCATCCATGTCTGTTGTGATCAATGATGTGCAAATGCAAAGAGGATATGGGTATGGATATGGCTACGGCTATGCATTTGGGAAAGGAAAACAAGCGACAGGCTACTTTGACATTAATGCAGAACCTAAAAAATCATTCTGGAAACGTTTGTTCGGTAACAAATGATGCGGAAATTTATTCTACTATCAACCTACAACAAGATCCTTGACTTCCTGCCCTCAGCAAAAAGAAAGAAGTTCTGGGTGTTGCTGGCACTCATTCTGCTTACCAGCATTATTGATATAGCCGGATTGGCTGTATTTATTCCAATTATCTCAGCTGTTGCAGAACCGGAGTTATTGAATAAGGGGTTCTTGCTAACCCTGAAAACCTATTTGCCTGGTTCTGATAACCGGGATTTTCTGCTGGTCCTGTTTCTTGCTGGCTTTCTTTTTATGGTATTCAGGACATTGTTTGTGCTGTATAGTCAACGGGTACAATCAAAATTTTGTTTTGAAATCGCAGAATACATTGGTGAGAAAACATTTGAGCATTATCTTTCTTCCGATTTTGAAACCGTTACCAAACTTGACTCTGCTAAGATCATTAGAGAACTCACCCAGAGTCCGCAGCATTTTGCACGGTTCCTCGTTTTGCCTGTTTTGTTGATTACTGCAGAAATAGTGGTGATTGCGCTCATAACACTTGGTATTGCATTTTACAATATAGAAGTATTACTGCTCGTTTGCGGCACTATTTTTCCGGTTGTATTTCTATTTCAGTTGCTGGTAAAACGAAAACTACAGGCTTATGGAAAGCAGCAACATGAATACACACCTGAATTGTATTCCAACAGTAATAGGGGAATTTACGGATTGGTGGATGTGCGCCTTCGTAATAAGGGAGAACGGCTGATCGGTGATTACAAATCGGTTCTGAAGGTATTGAATGCGATCAGTATTAATACCAATGTATTGGCTATGATCCCCGCCAAACTCTTTGAACTGGTTACCGTGCTTGGCCTGCTGATAATTTTTATTTACGGGGCATATATCTCGGGTAATCCATCGCAAATTCTGCCCTTGATAACGGTTTATGCTGCTGCTGGTTACAGACTGATTCCTTCTTTAACGAAAATCATGCCTTCCCTTATGCAGTTGGAGCAGTATGGTTATCTGTTTAATTTTTTTTGAAAAAGAAATCCTGTTTCAAAACATCCGGTTTGCATTTAAGAAAAACGAGCAGCCGGTTCTTACTGATATCTCACTTCATATTTCAAAAGGAGAGATTATTGGCCTTATCGGCAAATCCGGCTCGGGTAAATCAACCCTGGTAAACCTGTTGATTGGATTCTATAAACCAGGTAGTGGAGAAATTCGAATTGATGGAAAACCGCTTGAATCGAATCAGGCGCTTTCCTGGATGAACGAAATCAGTTATGTACAACAGTCGCCCTACCTGGAGCGGGGCAGCCTGGCTGCTAATATAGCATTCCTGGAACAGGAGATAGACCCGGATCGGTTGAAAAAAGCCATTACTGCAGCCTCTTTGGATGGTTTTGTAAATGGTAGGGATCCCTACCAGATTCAAATTGAAGAGATGGGTAAGAATCTGAGCGGAGGGCAAAAACAACGGGTAATAATTGCCCGTGCGCTATATCATAATAGCTCTTTAATTATACTGGACGAAGCAACTTCTGCACTTGATAATGAAACTGAGGAGGCAATCAATCAAACCATTGAGCAATTGCGCGGATCAGGTATTACCATTCTGATTATTGCACATCGGTTTTCTACGCTGAAACACACAGATCGGATTATCAGGCTGGAAGCAGGTCGTATAAAAGAGATTCTTCAGTACAACAGTTTACTACATTGAGAAATTAAATGCATTACTATGAAGTTATTGGATTGCACTTTTCGGGATGGTGGTTATTATACAAACTGGGACTTTTCAGATGAGCTACTGCAGGTATATCTGAAAGCCATGAACGAAAGCCCGGTTGATTTTGTAGAAATCGGCTATCGGGCAAAACCAGAGCCCGGTTATCTTGGGAGGTTCTATTATTGTCCGGATTACCTGGTCCATAGAATAGCTGAAACACTAGAAAAAGGATTGGTAATAATCATTGATGAAAAAAATACGCTCCCTGGAGATATTTCCGGACTGCTTGATTCTATCAGTGACAAACTGGCTATGGTTCGAATTACAGTTGCCCCTTCTAAAATAGATGAAGGTATTGCACTGGCAAAGGCCATTAAAGAACTTGGAATTAAAGTTGCTTTTAATCTGATGTATATTTCCAGGATCGTTGGAGATGAAGTTGTTTTGAAAAAATTAGCCGCACTTCCGAAGCATATTGTTGATGTATTGTACCTGGTTGACTCCTATGGTGGAATCATGCCCGCTCAATTGGTGCAGATTATTAAAACTGTGCAGGCCGGCACCAGTATCAGTCTTGGTTTTCATGGACATAACAATATGGAAATGGCCCTTGCCAACACACTTGCTGCCATCGAAAATGGAGTAGAATATATAGACTCAACCATGACAGGTATGGGGCGCGGGGCAGGTAATTTAAAAACTGAGCTGCTCCTGACCTATCTTTCTTCAACCGGACTGGCTGTTAATTTTAATGCACTCAGTAAAGCTGTAACTGCCTTTGAAGAACTTCGAAAAGGGTATGGCTGGGGAACCAATTTACCGTATATGGTTTCAGGAGCTTATTCACTTCCTCAAAAAGAAGTGATGGACTGGACTACCAAGCAGTTCTATTCTTATAATGGAATATTACAGGCACTGATTAATAAAAAATCCGGAATAGAAGACAATGTAAAGCTGCCGGTTTTTGATGATTCGGGAAATAAAAAGTGCCTGGTAATCGGCGGCGGATCAAGTATTTTCCAACACCTGGAAGGATTGAAAAAGTATCTTCAGTCCGCTTCCATTGGAGTACTGATTTTTTCCAGTTCCAAAAATGCGGGCCTGTTTGAAACCGTTCCGGTAGAAAAACTATTTTGTATCCAGGGAAAAGAAGCCGATCGCCTGGAGGATGTGTTACATCACCAACCGGGTGGTGATTACAAATTAATTTATTCTCCTTTTCCAAGACAGATGGGTACACAGGTGCCTGCCGAAATGAAAGCGCATGCAGTTGAGTTGGCGCGTTGGCAATTGATAGACGAAGGAGAAGAATCGCACTTGCGGCTGGCATTAGAAACTGCCTTATTGTATAATGCTACTGAAATAATTGTAGCCGGATTTGATGGTTATAATACTGAACCAAGCTCCAATGAATACGAAGTTGCCAAGGAAAATGATCTGCTGTTTGAAAAATTCAGGAAAAACAGTGTGCGGGTTGTGTCGCTTACCCCCACCCGTTATAAAAATATTGATCAGCTTTCCCTTTATTCAATAATCCGATAATCTGATATGAGAGTAGTTGGTATAATACCTGCACGGCACGCGTCAACCCGTTTTCCGGGAAAGCCCCTGGTCCCGATTAATGGAGTGCCCATGGTTTTAAGGGTTGCAAAAAAAGTTGCCGCAGCCTTAGGTAAGGAGCATACGTACGTTGCAACTGAAAGTGAAATGATATATAATGTTGTTACCGATGCCGGATACCAGGCCGTAATGACATCTGATGAACACCTTACCGGAACGGATCGATTGGCTGAGGCAGCTGAAAAAATTCCGGCAGCCTATTATTTAAATATTCAGGGTGATGAGCCCATAATAAACCCTCAGGATATTCTTACAGTTGCCGAACTAAAAAAGCAATATCCGGATTCAATTATTAACGGAATGTCCAAACTCCGGGAAGGAGAAGATCCTTGGGATGTAAACATTCCAAAGGTATTGGTTAACAGCAGCGGCAGACTGCTTTATATGTCTAGACTTCCTTTACCCGGCGTTAAAAGTTTGAAACAGGAACATCCTCCTGTGTATTTTAAACAGGTTTGTATTTATGGTTTTACCCTGGCTCAACTGCGACTTTTCAACTCAATAAAAATTAAGCCGGAGTTTGAGTTCCAGGAGGATATTGAAATACTACGTTTTTTTGACTTTGATGTTCCTGTTCAGATGGTAGAGTTTTATTCAACATCAATGGCTGTTGACCGGCCCGAGGATGTAATGGCAATTGAAAATTACCTGCAAGCAAAT
>JALOMU010000141.1 GCA_025455285.1 Flavihumibacter sp. | reverse complement strand
CGCAGTATCTGCTGTAATCTTTTCATTCATCATGCTGGATCCGGCACAAAAAATTTCTGTATTCTTTTTACCAGGTATGCCAGGTTATATTTTTGGTGTAATCTTCCTCGCCTTATCTGCTTTTCTTGCAAAACGCGGAGGAGGAAATATTGGTCACAGAGCCCACTTCAGCGGTGCTATTTTTGGTGTACTGTATACTATCATTATGGCCAAACTGATTGCCAATATTGATATCATCCCTGCTTTTATTGAAACCATCAAATCCCGCTACTAACAGGCAGGTGTAGCTGAAAACGAAGGATCTCTTTGGTGGAGGGTTTTACTTTAAAGCGATCATCCAGGCGCAACCCTACTACCCAGCAGATTTTTTTATCTACTTCCAGCACCCAGGTGTTTTCTTTTTGATTCCTGGAAAGTTTCTCGTCTGTTAAAAACCGGGCGATCTTTTTCTTTTTGGCCAAACCAAGGGGATAGAAATAATCTCCAGCTTTCCATCTGCGCAACAACATGGGAAATGCTAACAGGCTACTATCAAGAACTGCAATAGAAGCGTCGGTTGGAATAGTAAACTCCTCCCCGCTAAGGCTGGACCAGCTCAACCTACCACCCGCGAACTCGATTTCACCCGAAGGGTTTTCTATAACCACCCATTCATTCAAGGCTGGCTCCTTTTTCGACAGAATCAACCAATTCCTGTTCTTCAACAACTGGTACTCCCCGTTTTGAATATACTGACCGGTTTGGCTTTCCATCAATGTTACTGCCTGCTCAACCTGCTCCGCACTGAATCCAGCTCTTTGTAGCCATTCAAAAAGCAAATAGTCCCCGCCCACTGTTTGTTTCCATTTCAAAATTGGCAGCCACTGCTCGGCTCCTTTTTGTTCAATCAATTTTGACAGGCTTCTTTGAACCTGTTGCTCAGTATATACAGCAAGGCTTTGAAAATTTCTACTGTTCAGGTAGATCCTCCGAATACTATCAGGATACAATGCTGTAATAGCAGGCAACACCTGCTGCCGGATCCTGTTTCGGCTGTATTTATCCGTTAGATTGGAGCTGTCTTCTACCCATTTCAGGCCTTCCGCAGCAGCATAGGCTTCCAGGCTGGCTCTTTCTGCAAACAGTAAAGGCCTGCAAAGCTTGCCTCTTTTCGGCTGCATCCCTTTGATCCCATTCAATCCGGAACCCCGAAACAGATTCATCAGGATGGTTTCAGCCTGGTCATTGGCATGATGCGCCGTCAGCATATAACTTGAAGGCTGCCCTTGGCGCAGGAGCTTCTCTGTATAAACCAACTCCTCCAGCCAATCGTATCTCAACTTACGCGCTGTCTCCTGCAGATTGCCTTCCCTACTAAACACAGCCGGATCAATTTTCTTCACCTGTAAAGTCAATCCCCATTGCTCTGCCAGCTGCCGCACAAACTGTTCATCTCTTTCACTCTCCGCTCCTCTTAATCCATAATTCATGTGGGCCAACTCCAATTCGTACTGCAGACGTTGAAGTACATGCACCAATACCACGGAATCCAATCCCCCACTAACGCCCACCACTAACCGATCGCTTCTGTTGAACAGTTTTTCCCTTTCGATAAATCCTTCTACTTGTTTTAGTAATGTCTGCATGATTTAAATCGAGTGTTTTCCCTCGTAATATTACCTTTTATAAGTAAATATATCCACTTAGTTTAGATCTTGATTTAATAACCATTAACCGTATCCGAAGCAATGCCAAACCAGGGCTTCTTACTTCAGCTGATTGATCAGCTGACATTCGCGACGTTGATCCTCTCCCTGTTTTTTATCATCCTGAAAAAAGCATGGACAGCTCCCGTTTTTTTATTCCTTGCACTGAATATTTTTTACAGCGTATTTCTTTTCCTCGTTGGATGGATGTATGGCTTGTTCTCCATACAGTATGAACTGGTCTCCAACCTGAGCATTCATGTTGATACACTAACCGGCCTTGGCGTACTGTATCATATTTGGCCGGAACATCGTTACCGTAAATTTTTAATCGTCTCCGTTATCCCGGTTTTACTCGCCTGGTTGGTCACAGTCTTTTTCATGGGTCCGCAAAAGACGTATTACTGGAACCTGGTTGCTCCTGCTACCTGGTTTTTACTGGCTTCTATCTATTCTATGTCCCTGCTCTATAAAAACTCATTCTACCAGGAAAACGCGCATTATCTTAGTAAATTCCTGATCATTGCCGGGTTCCTCTTTTACAATTTTGTGTACCTGATTATCGAAGCTTGTTATATCCTGTTTGCACAGTCCGGTGGTGCGGAAGATGCCTGGCATATCAATTTCTGGAGTTATTTCATCTTCCGCCTGATGTTGCTGGCAGGTATCCTGTCCTGGTTTTATCACCCCAGGATTTCTAATAACCAGATTGCGTTTAATAAATAAGATCTTCTAACGCCGCCCTCAACTCTCCCAATGCATGCTGATCGCCGGCTGTTGTTGCCTGCAGCATGCCTTCCTGGTAAACCCGGATAGCTTCCTCCGTATTGCCAGTTCGCTCCAGCAACTTACCTAATTGGTAATAGGTTCCCACATACCCCGGATTGGCAGCCAGCAATTCCTGAAATACCACTCTTGCCTGCTCCTCATCGCCCAGTTTAATATATTCCAATCCAAGTGCATGCTGCAAAAAGGAATCAGCCGGACTGGCAGCCAGGTAGGCTTTTAACTGTTGAATGCGATCCATATAGATTTTATAAATTTTTTATCCGTAAATACTTTGCTGCAAAACTAACAAACGTATATTTGTGTTAAGTAGTTGCATAAACAACTTTTAATCTTTACGAAACGAGCGCTATATGAAAATTCTAGTTTGTATTAGTAAAACGCCGGACACTACGGCAAAAATAGCCTTCACAGACAATAACACGAAATTCGCCACAGAGGGTGTGCAGTGGATCATCAATCCCTATGATGAATGGTATGCCCTGGTGCGTGCCATCGAATTAAAGGAAAAAGATCCCACCACTGTTTTACACCTGGTGAATGTGGGTGGTGCAGAAAATGATGCCATCATCCGCAAAGCACTGGCCCTGGGTGGAGATGAAGCCATTCGCGTCAATATTGAAAGTCAGGATAGCTTTACCATCGCCAGCCAGATCGCACAGGTTGCCAAAGATGGAGGATACGACCTGGTATTTACCGGTAAGGAAACCATCGATTACAATGGCTCTTCTATTGGTGGGATGGTTGCCGAATTGCTCGACTGGTCCTATGTTTCCCTGGCTACCAAATTGGATATAGAAGGCAGCAATGTCAAACTGACCCGCGAAATTGAAGGCGGCGAGGAAAATGTAGAAACCTCTCTTCCCCTGGTAGTAAGTGCACAAAAAGGCATGGCCGAACAGCGTATCCCCAATATGAAAGGCATTATGGGTGCCAGAACCAAACCCCTTAAAGTAGTAGAGCCGGTTGCTGCGGAGGCCCTGACTTCCATTGCCGGATTTGAACTTCCTCCAGCAAAAGCTGGTGTGAAACTGGTTCCTGCCGACAACCCGGAAGAACTGGTGAGATTGCTTCATGAAGAGGCCAAGGTTATCTAATTTTTGCACCCACTTTTAAAAACGATTCTATGTCAGTACTTGTATACATCGATCATACAGATGGAGAAATAAAAAAATCTTCCCTGGAAGCTGCCAGTTATGGCGCTCAACTCGCCAGCCAGCTGGGTGTTGCTGCCCATGGCCTGGTATTAGGCACCCTGAACGCAGAGCTTTCCGCCCTCGGTAAACAGGGACTTCAGAAAGTTCACCAGGTAAAAAACGATTCCCTCAACCAGTTTGATCCCGGTCAACAGGCCGCAATGGTAGCAGAAGCTGTTACCAGTCTTGGAGCAACGGTGGTGGTACTATCTAATAATGTTACCGGTAAAGCCCTCGGTCCGCGCTTATCAGCAAGGCTCAGGGCCGGACTGGTGGCTGGCGCAGTTGCTCTGCCCGATACCGGCAATGGTTTTGTGGTGAAAAAAGCTGTGTTCAGTGGAAAAGCCTTTGCCCAGGTGGCAGTTAGTTCTCCCATTAAAATTATAGCCCTCACTCCGAATGCGTTCTCTGTGTCAAATGGGGATGGCAACGCAGAAGTGGCAGACATCAACTTAACGGTACCTGCTGCAAAAATCAAAGTAACCGGTATCAACAAAATAAAAGGCCAGATCCCGCTGAGTGAAGCAGAACTGGTGGTGAGTGGTGGCAGAGGTTTGAAAGGTCCCGAAAACTGGGGCATGATTGAAGAACTGGCTGATCTGCTGGGTGCAGCAACCGCCTGTAGCAGACCGGTGGCTGATTCACATTGGCGCCCTCACCATGAGCACGTGGGACAAACAGGCGGCGCGGTTGCACCGAATCTGTATTTCGCGGTAGGCATTTCTGGTGCCATTCAGCACCTGGCCGGGGTTAACCGAAGCAAGGTGATTGTTGTGATCAACAAAGACCCGGAAGCGCCTTTCTTCAAAGCAGCCGACTATGGTATCGTAGGAGATGCCTTTGAAGTGATGCCCAAAATCATTGACTCCGTGAAAAAACTCAAGGGAAAATAAGATTGCCTGAATGTTTAAGGAAGGTTGATAATTGAGAGGGTAAATCCCTCTCAATTTTTTATTAAAATCCCGTAGTTTCGTGCCTTCATTATGAGGAAGATAGAACTGGAAATAGTGGCCCTGTCCCACAGCATTACCCAAACGCATTCCTATGCAGTGGTGCTGGGAGAAGTTAACGGATTGCGCAGATTGCCTATTGTTATTGGCGGTTTCGAAGCTCAGGCAATTGCCGTTGCACTTGAGAAAATGCAGCCCAGTCGCCCGTTGACCCATGACCTGATGAAAAATTTCATGAATGCGTTTAATGTTGAACTCACTGAAATTATCATCAGCGATCTGCAGGAAGGCATCTTTTATTCCAAACTCGTCTGTGTAGGCGAACACGATACTGTTGAAATTGATTCCCGCACTTCAGATGCCCTGGCACTGGCGGTTCGGTTTGGCTGTCCTATCTATACCTATGAGAACATTCTCGAGAACGCGGGTATCCTGATGGAAGACACATCCGGCAAAAAGAAAAAGCAAGTAGCAGCCCCAGAAAGAGAGGATTCCGCGCACGAAGATCTGAAAACGCTGAGCGTTGAGGAATTGCACACTTTATTGAATGAAGTGCTGGAGCAGGAAGATTATATCCGCGCCATCGCCATCCGCGATGAAATCAACAGCCGGAAAAAATAAATACCAAAACACCAGTTTTGATAGTCTTCCCGAATGCAAAAATCAATCTTGGTTTACAGATTACCGGTAAACGGGCTGATGGCTATCACAACCTTTGTACTGTCTTCTATCCTATCCAGCTTTCCGATATGCTGGAAGCCGTAAGGGCAGATGAATTCAGTTTTCAATCCAGCGGTCTGCCCATTGATGGAAATCCTGATACCAATCTTTGTATCCGCGCCTGGAAAAAAATGCAGGCAACTTATGAGCTGCCTCCCATTTCCCTCTACCTGCACAAGATTATTCCTATGGGAGCCGGACTCGGAGGTGGTTCTTCAGATGGTGCCTTCACGCTCCGTTTAATCAACCAATTATTCAAGCTGGATTGTCCGGATGAGCAACTGAAAGCATTTGCCCTCGAACT
>JALOMU010000140.1 GCA_025455285.1 Flavihumibacter sp. | reverse complement strand
GTTCACCTCTTCCCATACCGAACAGAGAAGTTAAGCCCCTCATGGCCGATGGTACTGCTATACCAGGCGGGAGAGTAGGTAGGTGCCATATTTATTACTAAGAGCCTTGTAACAATTGTTGCAAGGCTCTTTTTTTTTGCTGAAACCTGAAACGTGAAACGTGAGATGTGAGACGTGAAACGGCAACGCACAACCGAATTACCACCCGCCATCCTGTTTGCGCAACCTGGTTCCCTGCCTCCTTTGTCTCCTTTCTTCCAATGATCCCTCTTCCGTTATCCTTCCCCATTCCTCCCTCCTCCATATACAACGTTTATCCATGTTTATTGGTCAGACAGTAAAACCTTCTATGAAACTTCTGACCTTTTATGCAAGTGCAATGATCTTCCTTATATCCTGCTCCAAAAACAACGACTGTTCTTCTAACTCTATTTCTGGCAGGTATACAGGCACGTTCAAACGCTATAATACTAGCGTTGACAAAACAGCCCAGGTTTCAATCGATTTTAATAAGGCTAATTGGACAGGCTCCAGTGAATTTCCAACCTATCCTGCTTTAAACACCGGCACTTTTAGTTTAGCGCATAACAATGAAACCATCAGTTTTAAAAACAAGGCCGGTTGGACAGCAGATTTCGATTGGACCTTTATTTTGGATGGCAACTTTATACTTCACAAATACAATGACAGCCTCGTCTTTACCAAAAGTTATGGCAACGGAGCAGTAGATGTATATAAACTTGCAAAAGAAAAATAACCGATCATTCTTCTTTGAAAAGACACAAAAAATGGCCTGGCTACTGCCAGGCCATTAGCTTTATTGACTTGTTTGCCTTGATTAATAATCACGACCACCGCCGCCATAGCCACCACGGCTTCCACCGCCATAGCCACCACCGCCGCCACGGTTACCGCCGCCGCCATAGCCGCCACCACCGCCACGGCTTCCGCCGCCGCCGCCGTAACCACCACGACCGCCACCGCCACCGAAGCTTTTCTTCTTGAATCCGCCGCCACCGCCAGATCCACCTTCACGTGGTTGTGACTCATTAACTACAATGCTACGGCCCATAACTTCTGTACCGTGTAATGCAGTAATAGCAGCGTTTCCAGCTTCTGCATCGCTCATTTCAACAAATCCAAATCCTTTTGAACGGTTGTTGTTGAATTTGTCTGTAACGATTTTGGCAGAAACAACTTCTCCGTAAGGAGCAAACATTTCTAAAAGATCCTGCTCAGTTAAATCCCAACTGAGGTTGCCAACGTAAATGTTCATTTTCTAAATTTTTTGAACGAGTGAATAAAACCATAATGAAGCACAGTGTTGCAAAAAAGCCAGAAAATCATTTACTTGGAAACGCTCTGGGAAGTCTGAAACTGTAAAGATCATTAAGGAACCAAAACGAAGGTAATAAAATTGTGGAAAAACATACAAAATATCTAAATATAAAAAAAAGGCGATTTCTCCGGTTTAACCCGTCGAATCGCCTTTTTTAACTTTTTGAGCATGTATTATTCCGCAACTACTTCAAAATCAAGCTCAGTCGTGTTTCCATTACCGAAATCTACACTGGCTTTATATTGACCCAATTCCTTCACATCATCCGGGATAGAAATTTTCCGACGGTCAATTTCATATCCTTTCTGTTCGCGAATAGCACGGGAAATCTGCAGCGATGTAATGCTACCGAAGATCTTGCCACTTGTACCAGTTTTGGCGCCCAGTTTAATGGCTCCTTCCTGTAGTTTGGCAATTACCTGGTTAATTTCAGCCAGCATTTTCTCTTCCTTCTTCTTCTTTACTTTCAGCTTTTCATTCAGCTGTTTCAAATTCGATGGGGAAGCTTCAACCGCGAATTTCTGTGGAATCAGGTAATTCCGGGCGTATCCGTTCTTCACTGTTACTAGTTCGTTCGCACCACCCAGATTGTCTACATCCTGAATTAAAATTACTTGCATTTTGTTCTTTTTTAGTACCCCAAAGAGCCCAATCAAATCTGTTTAAATCTGATAAAGACTGTCTCCGATTTTACTTACGCCAAAACGGATTAGGGATTGGTTACTAGATATTGTTTTGCTTACTTCAGCAAATCTGTTACATAGGGTAGAATTGCCATCTGACGTGCTTTTTTTACAGCCTCAGATACTTTCCGCTGGAATTTCAGACTGTTCCCGGTAATTCGGCGAGGTAACATTTTACCCTGCTCGTTCAGGAACTTTTTCAGAAATTCCGCATCCTTGTAATCCACGTATTTAATACCGTACTTCTTGAAACGGCAGAATTTCTTCGCACGCTTCTCGGTCTTAATCGCGGTCAGGTATTTGATTTCATTCTTTGCCATGATTAAGCCTCCACTTTTTCAGTTCCGGTTGGTACGCCACTTCTCTTTTTATTATTATACTCAACGGCGTATTTGTCGAGTACAGTAAACATGTGACGAAGAACGTTGTCGTCACGCAACAGCTGAATCTTCAGCTTCTCATTGAAGTCGGATGGCGCCTTGTAGTCCATTACCCAGTATAAACCAGTGGTTTTTTTCTGGATAGGATACGCCAGTGATTTTAATCCCCAGGGATTGGAATTTACCAACTCGCCACCATTTGCGGTAACCAGGTCGATAAATTTCTTCTGAGCAGCTTTGTAGTCTTCCTCACTCAGAACAGGGGTAAAAATCACCATCAATTCGTAATTGTTCATGATCCCTGATTTGTTAAATAAAAAAATTAATTGGGCTGCAAAGGTAAGAGCTTTCTGCCATATGACCATAAATACCCTTGTCTTTTTACTAGAATGGATAACCTATCGCAATGTTAAGGATCATATTTTCCCTCCTCCAGGCAGGTTCACCCAATTCGACCTGGTTTAGCACCCATTTTTCTCCATCCGGTAGCCAGGGTTTCCGGAACGGAATCGCCAGGTCTGCCCTTATTACCAGAATGGAAGCGTCCACCCGAAGACCAAGTCCGGCTCCTACTGCCATATCTTTCATAAACCTGCCTCCTGGCCAGGCTGCACCCGGCTTTTCAGGATTCTCCCGCTGCAGCCAGATGTTGCCCGCATCCGCAAAAATCGCTCCCTTTAGCACACTGAATAATTTGAAACGCCACTCTGTATTGAATTCCAGCTTGATATCACCTGCCTCACTAGCTGCAAAGGTACTTGTCTCGGAACGATAAGACCCCGGTCCCAGAGTCCTGGCCCGAAAAGCCCTTAAACTATTACTACCTCCGGTCATATATTGTTTCACAAAGGGGAGTGTAGTGTTATTCCCATAGGAAAAGCCAGCCCCAGCCAGCAATCGGGTTACCCATTGACTCTCTTTTCCCTGTTTCCAGTAATGCCGGATCTCCCCGGTTATACGCGCATATTGTGCAAATGGCTGATAGCCGATGTTTTTTTGCCCCTGGCTATTTGCCGGAATGATTAGTCCGAGTAAATTTCCGGCTGCATCCAGATTGCCCTGCAAAAACAGACCATGAATCCTTTTTTTGTTGACGTTATTATACGTGATGGTATAATTGCTTCCGATTATAAATTGCTTGTCTATTGACTGCCTCAATGTAGGATCCCTGTCCAGGATTTCCTGAAACTCCGGTGATATTCTGGATGGCAAAACATAGGAAATCGACACCGGTACCAGCAAATGATCTGTCAACTGCCCTGATTTCCATTGATAGGCCTGCTGAATCGTGAAGGAGTTCAGGTTGTATAAACCAGGCCTGCTGAGCAATTCATAGCCGGCGCTTAACCTGGTTCGTGGAATAAAAGCATTACTGGTTCGGATCTTCCAAAAGGGAACGATTATTCCGGGAAGATTAAATGCAACTTCTCCCGTTAAACTATACCCCCTTGTGTTTGCCTGGCTCACCCGGTTTCCTCCAACCTGCCATTCAAACCCTCCTGCAAGTTTTACTTCCAGCCGGTTGGCTCTTTTCAGCCAGTTTCTGTTTAGGGATGTAATAGTGATCTGTGAACCTACAAAGTTGTTGGACTTACTATTACCATTCAATTCAACCTGTAAACTTCTTCTTGGAGTAGGTGTCATGAAAAAGCGGGCATTTAGCCGGTTGCTGTCTGCAGCCTCCATTTCCGTTTTTACAAATTTATAGGTACCAAGGCTCATCAATCGTTCCAGTGTTCGCTCATGCGCGCGGAAACGGTACAGGCTATCTTCTTTCAGTAACACATACCGACTGAATATTTTCGGGAGAAACAACTGGTGAATATCCTTAACCCGATAGGGACCAAGGTCTTCTGCCTCTATGTTTCGAACCAGGCTATCTTCCGAAAGATTATAAGTTGGATAGAGTGTGATGCTTCCCATCCGGTAAGCAGTTTTTACATTTACAGGAATAGAATCCTTCAATCTGACATACAGTACCACCTCGCCGTTGTAATTACTATCAACCTCGACCAGGAGATGATCCTGATTGAAATAATAAAACCCCCGCTGGCGAACATAATTGCTGATTCGTTCCCGTTCATTTTTGATTTGCTGCAGATTATAAAACTGCCCTGCATTTAACCTGCTTTTATCGGCACTTCTCTGGATCTGTTTTCCAAGCCTGGAACTATCCAGTTCCATTTTTACTTCCCTGATTTTATACCTGGTGCCGGCAGTAACCTTGTACTCGATTTTTGCTTTCTTTTTACCGATTTCTTTGGTTTCATAACCCGTGGAAGCCTGCAAAAAGCCAAGGTCTTCCATATGACTTGTCAATACATCAGCAGAATAGGAAGGCTTCGCTTTACTTAACAATACCGGAGGCTCCCCCCATTTATTTCTTAATAAATGATTGATCCCTTTTCCGGTCGGCTTGTTTCCAAGATTATACAACCATAACCGAACCGGCATGCCTAAAAATTTGCGATTTGGACTTGGCCTGCTTAAGGCAACCAACGCTTCTCCAAGCTCCTTATGCTGACCCGGTTTTTTTTCCTCCCACTTAACTTCCGCACCAAGATAAAGTCGGTCACCTTCCGGAACAGTGCGGGTTGTACTGCATCCTGTTGAAAACCAAAAGCTCAGGAGCAGCAAGAGGATCCATTTATTATTCTGAATTGCGTGCATTCTCCTGCTGCTTTTTTACTTTTTCAAAAATCTGTCTGAAATGATCGAAGTCCATTACCAGTATAAAAGATACCCCTGTTTCAATAATCTGTCCCAACAGTATGGCATCTGTCTGATTTTGCTGGTATGCTCTGATCCGATACCTGCCATCTCTGCTTAGTTTGTACTCGATCAGTACATCCCCAATTAATTGTGCACCATTCGCGGGTGCATTTCCCAACAATCCAATATTTGATCCTACGGAAACAGTTAACCGATTATTGAATAGCGATTTACTAGCTCCTACACTCAGGACAGTAGATTCCTGGCGACTTCCACTCATATAATCCTCCCTTGTTTCCAGATCGAAATTCAGATCGATTCCACTAATCAGGGATCCGGCCAATGTATTCAGTTGCTGTGATAGAATCTTACTTACACTCTGTTTCGCTGCCAGCCCGATACCTCCACCACTTCTGTTCTCCAGACTTTCAAGAGGGTTTTCCGACAGGAAAGTTTGTAATACCAGTAATGCCATCACCTGCTTGGTAAGTTCAGATTCGTTGTTGTTGATCTGTTTAAGTCGCGTATATACAGCACCGTTAAAGAAG
>JALOMU010000139.1 GCA_025455285.1 Flavihumibacter sp. | reverse complement strand
ATAATCGTAGGGGGCAGATAGAACCAGTTCCGCAGCTTTTTCTTTTTCCATATAAGTTGGGAGAACGGTCAGATCAAGTTCAGGGTTGATATCCCGAAGCCGTGCTGCCATCACTTCCGCCTTCAATTTGCCTGCGGTAGAATGCAGGGCCGGAATCTGGCGGTTGCCATTGCTGAGATCAACCGTATCAGCATCTACAATCGTCATCTTTCCTACCCCGGATCTCGCAATCATTTCAGCACAAATACCACCAACACCACCTAACCCCACAACCAGCACATGACTACCCATGAGTTGTTCAATCGGTTCATCACCTAATAGCAGCTGGGTTCTCGACATCCAGTAAGGAATCATAGAAACAAATTTTGAAGTCGCAAAACTAGTTGAAATAAGGTGTAAATTGCCTTCCCCCATGATCTCTCCAACTACCATACAGCAAATCCTCAACAGGATTGATATTATTGATGTGGTTGGCTCTTACGTGAAACTAAAAAAAAGGGGAACGAATTATCTTGGCCTCTGCCCTTTTCACAATGAGAAGACACCCAGTTTCACTGTTTCTGCTAATAAAGAGATCTATAAATGTTTCGGTTGTGGCAAAAGCGGTAATACGATCAGTTTCCTTATGGAACATGAGAAGTTTTCCTATGTGGAAGCGTTACGATGGCTGGCCAATCGCTACAACATAGAGGTAGAAGAAACGGAAGTAAGTGCCGAAAAGCGCCAGCAGCTGCAGGTTGCAGATAGCCTTTACATCCTGAATAGTTTTGCACAGCAGTATTTCTCCAAAACACTGCTGGAAGATGAAGAAGGTCAGACTATTGGTCTGGCTTACCTGAAAGAACGCGGATTTACCGATGCGATCATAGAAAAATTTCAAATCGGCTATTGTAAGGAGGATCGAACAGCATTTGTACAGGAGGCTTTGGCCAAACAATACAACCGCGACCTCCTGATCAAATCCGGACTGGCTGCACTCAGAAACGAAGAGCTGGTGGATAATTACCGCGGCCGGATCATTTTCCCTGTTCATAATACCACGGGAAAAGTTATTGGATTTGGTGCGCGGATCATTAAGAAGAACGATCGGGCTCCCAAGTATATCAACACCCCTGAAAATGAAATCTATGTCAAAAGCAGGATTTTATATGGGATGTATTTCGCGCGACAGGTAATTGATAAACTGGATGAATGCCTGTTGGTGGAAGGGTATACGGATGTTACTTCTCTGCACCAGGCAGGGGTTGAAAATGTGGTGGCCAGTGGTGGGACTTCACTTACAACAGATCAAATTCGTCTCGTAAAAAAATACACCAATAATCTTACCATTGTCTATGATGGCGATGCGGCGGGAGTCAAAGCAGCGCTTCGGGGATTGGATATGGCATTGGAAGAAGGGCTGAATGTAAAGCTGGTGCTGATTCCGGATAAGGAAGACCCGGATAGTTACGTTAAAAAAGTGGGTGCGGAAGCCTTTCGCCAATTTGTAGCTGATAATAAAAAAGATTTCATCCTTTTCCAGGTTGAAGTTTCCCTTAAGGATGCCGGTAATGACAGTCAGAAAAAAGCGGCGGTCGTAAATCAGATCGCTGAAACATTATCCAGGATCAACAAAGCGGAAGACTTCACCAAACAGCAGGATTATATCCGGCAATGTGCTGCTTTACTAAAGATTGAAGAGGCCGGATTGAATAACCTGGTGAACAAGTTTATCCGGGAGAAGATCCAGAAGTTGGAAGCAAAGGCTGCGCCTGAAACAGATGCCCCTTTTTTCGATGGGAATCCGGAAACCGCCGAACAATACGATGAAAGTTTCTTCCTGCTTCAGAAAGATGAATTACAGGAGAAAGCGGTTATACATGCATTGATTGAATTTGGCTTAAAGCCCTGGGAGAATGAGAAACGGGTGGCAGATTTCCTTTTTGAGGAGCTGGATGATGAGGAGTTTTTTGACAATAAACAATTATGGGAAATTGCCCAAACGTATAAAACATGGTACCAGGCAGGTATGGAACCTACTCCACGGCATTTCTATTATATGGAGAACCAGGCAATGAGTGCGCTGGTAGTTTCCCTTATGGAGTTTCCCTATGAGGTGAGCGATAAATGGAAAAACAAATTCCGCTTACCGGTTACGAGCAGGGACGAAATGTACAAGGAAGAAGTTCTCGCAACGCTGCGTTATCTTAAACTACGAAAGATCAAACGCATGATGGAAGAGAACCAGAAAGACCTTGCACAACCACATAGTGAGGATGAGCAGATTACCCTGCTTCAAACGCATCAGGCCTTAAAGCAGATGGAAAGAGAGTTATTACAGCAACTGGGAACGGTGATCGTGCGCTAACCTTCCCTATTTTTCAGATGGATTCTTTTTGCCTGCCAGCAATTTTTCAACCGTAGCAATTAACCGGTTCTGACGAGTCTCTTCTTTTTTGGCGCTCGTTATCCATTGAACATATTCTTTTTTGTTTGTGAAAGAAAGTTGTTCAAAGTTTTCAAGTGCTTTTTTGTATTTCTTTAATTGAAGTTGTTTCTGTAACGCTTCAGGAATTTCGATTGTACGCGAAACAAAATCAACTCCTTCAATGGCTGCCGGTATCCCACCATTGGCAGAGGCTCTGCTTAGTTGAGGAATTTGTTCATTTTTCTTAAAGCGTAAGGCGCTCCATACAGAGTCGAGGGCAACCTGCCGAACTTCCTGGTAACCTGCACTCACCACCCGTTCCCAACTGCAATCGCGGTTGAGATTGGTGGCAATTTTGGATGCCGCCTTCGGATAGGCTATCCAGAATTTGCTTTCCTCGTGCAGAGCCGGAAGCACATCCTCCAGAATATTGTTGAGCTGATTTTCATTGATCGCAAACACCAGCGCAAAATCAATCCTTCTGCTTTTCAGCAGTGGGGTAACATTTTTTGCGAAAGTGAGCTTATTAAATTGCTTTTCGATGGAGGATGGCAATCCTTGAATGAGCAGATTTTTTTCTTCTTTGTACTGGAGCTTTTCTAACAAAGCTTGCGACATATCAGAAACTTTTTAATATAAAAGATCAATGAACCGGCTACAAAGGTAAAAAAAATACCCGCCTTTGGCGGGCCAATCGGGTATTTTTTGACCTGATTAATTTATTTATTGCTTACAGGCTTATAATATTTCAGCGCCTCAGGCATCATTTCCTTCAATTTTTCAATCCTTGTTTCCTCTGCCGGATGGGTGCTTGCAAATTCCGGTGGACGATTGCCTCCGCTTGCTGCTGCCATGCGTTGCCAAAGAGGAATTGCTTCCTGTGGATTATATCCTGCCATGGCAGTGAAAATCAGACCAAATTTATCTGCTTCCAGTTCATTACTTCTTGAAAAAGGCAGCATTGCTCCATAAGTAGAACCAAGTCCATATGCTGTCATAAATAATTGCTGCGTTTGCGCAGGTTTATTAGCTGTAGCAACCGCCAGCGCCACACCACCTAATTGTTGAACCATTCCCTGGCTCATTCTTTCATTGCCATGTTTGGCAAGTGCGTGGGCAATTTCATGGCCCATAACTACCGCCAGTGCTGCTTCGTTTTGGGTTATTGGTAAAAGTCCCGTGTATACTACAATTTTTCCCCCAGGCATACACCAGGCGTTGACCTCCTTGGAATCTACCAGGTTATATTCCCATTTGTATCCGGCCAATTCACTTTGAAGTCCTTTAGAGGTATAATATTGTGTAACCGCGTTAGAAATACGGGTGCCAATCCGGCGAACCATTTCAGCATCTTTGCTTACTGTAGTGCTCACCACTTTATTCTGACTTAGGAAAGACTGATATTCGGATGCGGCCATGGTCTGGATTTCTGCTTCTGAAAACAGGGACAACTGATTTCTGCCTGTAATCGGGTTACGGGAACAGGAAGCAAGGCTGCCAATGACCAATAGGGACAACAGTATTTTTTTCATTGTTGTAGCGGGTTTATACCGGTATATTCAATTCTTGTACCAGATGGGTACAAAGCTACGCTCAGGATTTCATTTTTCGTTTCCGGTCGCGGTACTTAAGAATAGGAACCTTGCTTTCACTACCCTTGAGCAGGCGGCTGATATTTTTCTGATGGGTAAGTATCACCAGAAGTGCAACTACAATTGCAAAAACCCGATAAGCATGGTTATCCACATTAAAAATAACCAGGATAAAAATAGGGAAAGCAATACTAGCAAGGATCGAACTTAGTGAGACAAAACGTGTTAAATAGAGAACAAGTAAGAAGATTCCGGAGCAACACAGAGCAGTCCAGGGAGAAATTCCAATCACTAGTCCGAATAAAGTTGCTACTCCTTTACCCCCTTTAAATTGCGCCCAGATGGGGAAAATATGGCCCAGTACAGCGGCCATACCTAATCCGATCTGGAAGTTGGTTAGTGCAAGATCGTTTTCAATATAGTAAGGAAGTAATAAAGCTAATTTAACGGCTGCCAGTCCTTTGAGCACATCGATGACCATCACCAGGGTTCCCCATTTAGAACCCAGCACACGGAAGGTATTGGTTGCACCGGCATTTCCGGAGCCATATTCACGAATATCAATCCCAAAATAGTACTTACTTACCCAAACAGCCGTTGGAATAGAGCCAATACAGTAGGCAAGTATAATCAGAAGAGCCTCTTTCATGCGAGTGTTGAGTTGGATTCCAAAAATAAGGAAATTAAGATACGAAAATCCTTCCTTTCAATTTCATTTATCCGGTGTCAGTTCCGTTCAAGGCACCAACATAACCAACTATCCTTATTTGTTTGTTTAAGTAACGAAACTGGCAGTTCTTCTATTGCGGCACGCAAATCCGGTTTATCACCTACCAGCAGACCGCTGATTAAAATCTTCCCACCCGGTGCGCAATGAGCTACCATGTTTCCGATCTGATCAAGGATCACCCTTTTATTGATATTTGCCAGAATAATGTCAAAAACCGGCAACTCATTTAAATGATCCAGTTCTAAGACTGAAATCCCCTTCACCTGGTTGCGTTCAATATTTTCTTTTGTGTTTTCAATGCTCCAGCTATCGTTATCAATTGCTACTACAGAAGCAGCTCCCATTTTGACAGCCAAGATAGCCAGGATGCCCGTACCGGTGCCGAAATCGAGTACTGATTTATCGGTGAAATCAAGTCCCTGCATGGCATCTACCATTTGATAGGTGGTGGCATGATGCCCGGTTCCGAAGCTCATTTTGGGAGTAATGATCAGATCGTGGCGAACAGTATCCAAGCCTGGGTGAAAATCGGCGCGGATCAGGCAGAATTCTCCTACCTGAACGGGTTGAAAGCCAGCTTCCCACTCTGCATTCCAGTTACGTTGTTCAATTGTTGTTGCTTCTGATGTAAGGCTAAATGGATGCAGTAATTCGGTCAGTAGTGCAGCATCGAACTGGTCAACCGGGATAAAGGCCAGAAGTTCTTCCCGGCTTTCTTCAAAACCTTCGTATCCAGCATCTGCCAGAAGGGCGATTACTATTTCCCTGGTTTCCAGTTCTTTTACCGGGATTCGAACCTGTTGGTATGAATTTGCCATAGTTTAAAAAACAAACCCCGATACAGGACCGGGGTTTGGAGTTTATTTGATCAGAGAAATCAGTTCTCACCTTCCTGTTGACGGGGAGCTCCCTGTCCTTCAGGTTTTGGCAACAACACTTTTC
>JALOMU010000138.1 GCA_025455285.1 Flavihumibacter sp. | reverse complement strand
CCATAATGGTACGAATACCTACCTCCTTTAGTCGATTATGGGATTTGCTGCTAGTTAGATTAATGAAATTAATTAATGCCATGGACAGTATAAAAAAGCCGATCAAACCAAGTATCCAATTTGTTTTTTGTACAATACCATTATTTGCCGTTTGATAATAGTTCTCCAGGGGCATTAAATAAACTTCGATGTTTTCGGCCAATGATGGGTGGGCCTGGCTTTCAATTATTTTTTTAATGGGTCCTATTAGTTGTGCAGGTGTTACATTATTTTGAAGTTCAATAAATCCTACAATATAGGGATTGTTCCATTCCATACTTCTGCCAAAGAATTCCAGGTTCGAAACCGGTATGAATAACTCATTGTGATTATCATCATTCAAATGAGTTATTGTATTCCTTGGTATGGTTTCGGTAACGCCAGTTATTTTAAATGGATGTTTTATCCGATTGAAATTCTCAAGTTCAATTGTTTTGTTTATAACATTCGTTGATCCGAAGTAACGAATTGCCAATTTTTCGGATAAAACCACCGAATAGGGTTCATCAAGTGCTGTTCGTTGGTTACCTTCCAGCAACTTAAATCCATACATTGAGAAGAGCGTACTATCGACTATGGCAACTGACTGACGAAACGATTTTTCCTGGATGTGCAAAATTGCATTGATACCATCGAACCGGAAATAATTTGCGACCAGATTGGGATAGGTTTCTTTAATTTCCTTCGGTAAAGCGCCTAAGGTTGTCCATTCAATGCCCTGATTATTTTTTTTCCACTTTGTTTGAAGAATATATTGATTGGAGAGATTCCTCAGATTTTTGTTGACATTGTTTTCCTGCCAGATATAAATTCCTATAAATAATGAAAAGCATAGTCCTATACTCAGCCCAAAAACATTAATGCCAGAAAAATAAGGTTGTTTGATCAGGTTTCTCCAGGCTATTTGTACATATGATCTTAGCATACCTAATAATTTTGTCAACCAGCTTTTAGTTACGGTAGCAGCTTAAACTGAAAATTTTTTTGCGTGTAATATGCCAAAAGGTGATAATCAGGTTGTTGGTCATTCTAAGTTGTATTGTATGCCGCTGCTAAGGGGTGGAAGTTATTCGGTTTTAAGGCTTTTTACTGGGTTTGCCAAAGCTGCTGAGATAGCTTTGTAACCAACGGTGAGCCATGCAATAAAAAGGCTAATAACAACCGCGATTAAAAAGATCCACCAGCCTATTTCGATTCGGAATACAAAATTCTCAAGCCAACCGTTCATCATGTACCAGGCTACGGGAGCCGCCATTGCAAAAGCTATCAATATAAGGATGGTGAACTCTTTTGAGAATAAAACCACAATACTGCCAACGGAAGCGCCGAGTACCTTACGGATGCCAACCTCTTTTGTTTTTTGTACGGCCATAAAGGATATCAGTCCGTACAACCCCAGACAGGAAATCACGATTGCAAGTTCTTCCTGCTGGTAAAAGTTGTTGATGGTTTCATCCAGGAAACTGGCACGGAAGGCATATTCAGGATAAAACCGATTCCAGACTGTTTCAATTTTACTAACCGCATGTCCAAGGTTGCTGGTTTCCAGCCGGATATTGGTTTGGGCCATATAATTCCCTAATTTACCCGGCGCATGGAAAAGAACAGTAGGCTTAATTGACTCCCTGAGTGAATTATTTTTAAAGTCCTTTACTACACCAGCAATGGGCATCCATTCCGATATACCAATCCGGATAGTTTTTCCTACAGCTTCCTCTGGAGTTTTTAATCCCAGTTTTTTTACCATTGTTTCATTAATAACCACTTTACGGACAGAGTCCTCTGATCTGTAAAATTCACCCGCCGCCATCTTTAATCCGAAGGTTTCAACGTAGGATCCATCGGCCATCTTGATGTGTGTGTCAAAGGGGAGGTCTTCATTAATCTGATTGAATGCGAAATTCATTGTCCAGTTGTTATCACTGGACGGAGCATCCATGGAAAAGGAAATATGTTTTACTTCTGGTAACTGTTGCAGCGCAGCTTTGAATCCGGTGTGCCTTGCGATACTTGTACTATCCATATTTCCTGAAAGCAGCAGTGTGGATTCTTTATTGAATCCCAGATCTGCCATCCGGATAAAATTCATTTGCGAAACCGCAATGATAGTTGCAATAACTAAAAACTGTGCGAAAGCAAACTGAAGTACAACCAGTACTCTTCGAAGGGAAAGTCCGGCTATTGAATGAGCATGGATTTTGTTTTTTATAGCTTCTACCGGGTTGAATCTGCTTAAAACAAGTGCAGGGTAAAATCCGGATAGCAAAACAGTTGCCAACAATATGAGTACTAAAAACAGAAGCACATTTGACTGAAAAAGGGGAAGCTTTTCCTGAATATCTGTGATGTATTTAAGGTAGGGCAGGGTCAGCCAGGTTATAAACAGCGCTATTATCATAGCGAATAATACAAGCAAAAAGGTTTCCGCCAATAACTGAATGCGTAATTGGCCACGAGTGCTGCCCATTACTTTTCTGATTCCGATTTCTTTGCTCCTTTTTACTGCCAGGGCGGTTGAGAGATTGATAAAATTGATGCAGGCCATCAGCAGAATCAACAAACCAATTAACTGCAGCGTCATAAGGGATGATTTGCTGCTGATATGAGTGCCATTATTTCCAAATCTGGTGTCGAAATGGATTTCTTTCAGTGGGAGTAAAAAATGAAAAACTTTACCAACGGCTTCGGGACGGTAATATTTTTTTACAAAATCCTGCAATTGCTTATTTACCTGTTCCGGATTAACTGACTGTGGCAAAAGTGCATAGACCTGATGGTTGGAGGTGGAAAAACCCCAGGATTCTTTGTTCTGCTCATAACCCCATAGATCTAGATTGGATTCTAATGTAGCATATGATGGCAGCATTTGAAAATTGAAATCCGTGTTTGGAGGAGGATCCGCAAATACGGCTGCAACCTGTAATCTGACTTTGTTTTCAAATAACAGGGATCGTCCCACGGCGCTGCTTTCGGAACCAAAATACTTGATAGCCTTGGATCGTGATAGGGCGATCATATCGGGTTTGCCTAAGATTTCCGGAGATCCTTCAATCCATGAAAAGGAAAAGAAATCTACGATCCCCGGATCTACAAAAAATACACCCTGCTCTTCCAGAAATTTCTTATCGCTTACCTGATCGGCTGCATCCAAGACGGTGAATTGAGCGCCGAATGAAGTAAATAGTTCAGTAAACTGGACTGTCGGGAAATCATTGCTGAGTGCTTTTTTTGCCGGAAGAGCGATGCCGCCATAAAAATCTTCATTTCCCTCTCTGACTTCTTTTTTTACTATCTGGTATACCCTTTCGGAATTCGGATGATAGGTATCATAACTGTATTCGTGCTGAACTACCAGAAAGATAACCAGACATGCAGCTAGCGCAATGGCCAGTCCCGAAAGATTGAGGAATGAATTAGTTCCGTAACGACGAATATTCCGGATGGCTATGGTAATATAGTTGCTTATCATGGATTCGATTTATTCAGATTTCAAACTTTTTACCGGATTGGAAATAGCAGCTTTAATTGCCTGGATGCTGGTAGTTAAGAGTGCTATCGTCAGACTTAAAAAGCCGGTTGCAACAAACACCCATACATCTATGGAAGTTTTATAAGCATATCCTTTCAACCATTGGTTCATGAGTATCCAGGCTATCGGTGAAGCAACAAGGAAAGAGATCAGGACCAGTTTCAGGAAATCTTTGGACAATAAGCTGGTTATGGATGCAACGGAGGCGCCCAATACCTTCCGAATTCCGATTTCTTTGAACCGCGTGGCTGCCATATAAGTGGCTAATCCAAATAAGCCCATGCAGGAAATGAAAATAGTCAGACCGGCAAACAAGGCTGCCAATGACCCCATTTTTTTCTCTTCTTCAAATTTGGAAGCGTAAGCCTGGTCAACGAATGTGTAATCAAATGGATAACTGGGATTGAATTTTTTGAATATAGTTTCTGCTTTTTTGAGATTCGTGCTTACACTGTTAGTTGGATTCAGGCGGAAATGAATCACATTAAACCATCCATGTGCGCCTTCAATTACCATTGGTTGGGTTTTGGCAAAAGGAGAATGGAGGATAAAATCTTTGATAACTCCGATCACGGTCCAATCCTGGCCATTATCCTGAATAAGCTGACCGATGGGATCTGAAAATCCCATTGCTTTTACTGCAGATTCATTCAACAGTACGGCAGCTGAATCAGACGGATGGGCAGCCAGATCAAAATCCCTGCCTTTCACTAGTTCTAGTCCGGCCGTTTTTACAAATTGCTGATCAGCACAAAAGCGATCAAACAAGGTCCGGTCGTCGGGTTGTTTTCCTTTCCAGCCTATACCCCAGCTATTACTCCAGCCTTCGGTTAATGGTGCGCTCGTTTTGGTAACCGAGGTGGCTACACCTGAAGAGAGCAGCTCATTTTTTATAAGATCATAATTTTTTTCAGTCGAGCCAGTCATGAAATAATACAATAACTGGTCCTTGTTATATCCATTGTTCCGGTTTTGAGCATAATTGATTTGTTTTTTTATGACAAGCGTACTAATGATCAGAATAATGGCAAATGTGAATTGTAAAACCACCAGCACTTTTCTGGGATTGATTGCCGATTGTGTTTTTTTGAATGTCCCTTTCAATACTTTGGTAGGTTGGAAACCAGATAGGAAAAAAGCCGGATAACTGCCTGCTATTAGTCCTGTTAGCAGAATAAATCCTGCCCATAGGGCCCAGGCTAGCGGATTCGTATAATCGATATCAACCAGTTTACCGGTAAACGTATTAAACGATGGTAAGGTTAGTTGTACCAGTATAAGGGAAAGCACTCCAGCCAAAAATGCAATCAGGATGGATTCACCCAGAAACTGTCCCATCAAATTATGCCGCATGGCACCGATTACTTTACGAATACCAACCTCTTTCGCACGCTGCTCACTTTTAGCAGTGCTGAGGTTCATAAAATTGATACAGGCAATTAATAAGATAATTGCGCCAACGATGGTAAAGATTCGGATGTACTCGATCATCCCGCCTTCTTCCACACCTTCGGTAAAATTGGAATAAAGTCTCCAACGCTCGATTGGATACAAAAAGAATCCTCCCGTAGGATCATCGCGATCGTATTTTTTGCGGAAATTTTCCAGTTTTGCATTGGCGCTCTCCACTTTTGATCCTGGTTTGAGTAAAGCATAAGTGCGTGTTGAGTTATTCCCCCAGTAATTATCATCCCAACCGTTTGCACGCAGAAAGGCCCAGGGCAAAAGGCATTCGAACTGAAAACGGGAGTTATTGGGAGGGTCTTGCACTACTGCTGTAACAGTGAACTGGTATTTTTCATTCAACTCCAGGGTCTGGCCAATCGGGTTATCTGTTCCAAATAATTTGGCTGCAGTCGATGCTGTTAAAACTACACCGGATGGGTTCATCAATGCTTTTTGTTTATCTCCTTTCAGAACCGGAAAACTGAATACATTCAGAAAGGTTGAATCCACCATGGATGCTTTCATCATGATGGTCTTATCACCAAATCGTGTCAGATAATTATCATCCCAATTTACTCTTGTAGTGGTTTCAATTTCGGGTATATCTGACTGTAAGGCACTGGCCAGAATTTTTGGAGTGGTATTCCAGCAGGAAACTTTGCCGTTGAAATTCCCCTTATTCCAGGCTTCAAAAATCCGTTCTTTTTTTTCATGGAACTGATCGTAACTGATCTCATGACTGATCCAAAGAAAAATAAGAATTGCTGATGCCATTCCTACAGCAAGGCCCAGGATGTTGATGGCCGAGAACCCCTTGTATTTAACGAGGTTTCGAAAAGCGATCTTGAAATAATTAAACAGCATACAACAATTTGTTTATTCTGAACGAAGACTTTTGATCGGATTGGTAATGGCCGCTTTTATTGCTTGTCCGCCTACTGTCAGCAACGCAATCAAGGCAGCAATACATCCTGCCAGCAGGAATACCCACCAGCCAAGGGATGTTTTGAAAGCGAAATTTTCCAGCCATTTGTTCATAGCATACCAGGCCAGGGGGAAAGCTATAAGGGATGCAATACCTACCAGTCTCAGGAAGTCGCGCGTAAGCAGACTCACAATTTGTTGAACGGAGGCACCCAATACTTTTCGAACACCAATTTCCTTGTTCCGTTGTTCAGCCATGAAGGCTGCCAGTCCGAATAAACCAAGACAGGCAATCAGGATCGTCAGGATCGCAAAGCTCAACGCCAACTGTCCAACCCGCTGTTCTGCGTCGTACATGCGGGAGAAGGATTCATCCAGAAAGCTATATTCAAATGGCATTCCAGGAGCCATCTTATTCCAGACTCCTTCAATCCTGGATAGTAATGGTTGGATTTGGCTGGTATTCACTTTGAAAGCAATGGACCAGTCGGCCGGTTTAAGCCAGAAAGCAACCGGACCAATCTGCTGCTTCATAGATTGAAAATGAAAATTCTTTACTACGCCAATAATTGTATAGGGATCACTTACGCCACCATTATTCCCTGCGTATAATTTTTTTCCTACAGGGTTATCCAATCCCATGAGGGCTGCTGTGGTTTCATTGATGATAATGGCAGCTGAGTCTGTTCCAAATTCTCTTGAAAAATTCCTGCCGTATTTCATTTCCATTCCCAACAGTGGAATATAGTTTTCATCGATGCCCCATATTTGCATATTAAGTCCTGAACTGGAGGTGATTGCAGCCTGGGTAGAAAAGGTACGGTCACTTCTTGCACTCTCAGCAACTGGCATAAAGCCACTGTATGTACTTCCGGTTACACCTGATAATTTCATGATTTCATTCCGGAATCCTTCCTTCTGTGTACCTAATGTATACGTATTGTTGATCACCAATACTTGTTCTTTATTAAAACCAATGTTTCTGGTTTGTATATAATTTAGTTGCCGATAAATGATAATGGTTCCAACAATAAGGATGATGGAGGTAACAAATTGTACTACAACAAGTGTGCTCCTCAGTCCAGCTTTGCTGCTTCCGGTACTGAATTTCGATTTTAATACCTGCAATGGCTGAAAGGAAGAGAGGAAAAATGCCGGATAAGTTCCAGCGAGTAATCCGACAAGCAAGGGCA
>JALOMU010000137.1 GCA_025455285.1 Flavihumibacter sp. | reverse complement strand
GTTTATTGCAACCAAGGCAAAAGGAGGAAAGGCAAAGATTGAACCTATTGTATTTGATCAGGTGTTTCCATTGTATGGCGCTATTGATATTCGCAATTCTTCCATTGAGCGTAACCATGCTATTCAACAGGATTTGCTGGAGCAGCTAAAGTACGCGGGAGAAGTAGTGCAGAAAGCAAAGGAAAAAACAAATAGGCCCTTGCTTCAGGAAGTGGCCTACCGAATTGAGAAATACAGTTACAATGTATCCAATATCCTGTTTTCAGGTGATGAGGTCATTATTGATCATTTCCTTCGGAATGAAGTGGTGGAACTGTTTGAACACCTTCGTGTTTTGCTTCCCGAACTAGGAACTTTCATAGATGGATATTTTGAACAGATAGATCCTTCGATTCGTTTAAAAGTTACTCACAGACACGAGTTTGAAGAAAGCATAACATTTATCAATCAGGAACTTGCGCGCTTTATCGATGCAGAACAGGATGCTGCGCAAAAAATTTATCCGCATTATTTTGAACGGTTTGTGACCGACGGGGTGGATTTTAATATGTATATCGGACAGTCCATTACACCAGATAAGCCGTTTGATACATTTTACCTGAAGAATTTGAAGATGTGGCAATTGACGACGCTTACCAAAGCTGCTAGGCTGGCTAACCAGTTGCAGACAAGGATGGCCAATCCTTTAAAAACAACGCAACTCATACTTGCTCACAGTGTTCCGATTTCCATCAGTTTCAGAACCGCCGAGCGAAAATTTGATGTGGATGGCGCTTATAATATTCGCTATGAAATCATCAAGAAACGAATTGATAAAGTTCATGTAAAGGGCAGTAATGAACGACTTACCCAACCCGGCAAGCTGGCAATCGTTTTCTCTCAGTCGCGGGAAGCTGCAGAATACCTGGATTACATTGAATTTCTTCAAAATCAGCGCATGCTGCTGCACGATCTTGAGCAGCTGGAGCTGGAAGAGCTGCAGGGAGTGGTAGGGTTAAAAGCGCTTCGGGTAAGTATCAATATGGAGCCGGATGAATCTGAAAACACCGAGAATAAGCCCGAAATTATTAAGATCGTTCAGAATTGAAATCCCAGGCTGACAAAGGGAAGTCCGCCTTCTTCTGACTGCCCGTAGCATGCGGCCAGAACAAACCGGTTGGCTGGTGCCAGCCAAAGGCCGCCACCATAACCCAGGTGCCAGCGTCTGGAGCTTTCGTTCTTCAACCAAACCCGGCCAATATCCTGGAAGAATAACAGGCCGAGTGTACCCGGCAAAATATATCCTCTGAGCTCCGTCAGTCTGATCCGAAGGTCAAGGTTGTTGTAGAATCGTTTGTCGCCAGCGAATCTGAAATTGCGGTACCCCCTGAGGCTTTCATTCCCACCCAGGTATTGGGCCTGGAAAAATTCATAGTTTCCATAGTTGGCACCACCACCAATTCTTCCTGCTAACACTACCTGGTTTGGAGCCATCAGGTTAATAAAATAGGCGAAGGTGGATTCCCATTGGGTGAATGAATTGGAGACTCTGCTAACCCCATTTATCCATCTCGCTGTATTCATCCAATGTACACCCCTGGTGGGAGCAGTTTGATTATTACGGGTATCCAAAACCGTTTGAGCCTGCAAACCGAGATAGGTTTTTTTCTGCTTTAGCCGCTCCTGATCCAGGCCGCTCTCCGGTTTTGTAATAAAACGATCCTGATTGTCATCGTAATCAATCCAGTAATGTTGAAAAACAGGGCCTGCATTCAACTGTAGAGAAGGTACCGGATGATACTTTGCAAGTGCAGCCAATTCGAAAAGGTTGAAGCGGGATCGGTAATAGGTGATATTGATCTGGTCGTTTTTTACAAATTTTGTCTGATTTCCAAATCCAAAGAAGTTTCGGGTATTATTGGGAGCTTTCAGGTTGGCAAAAAATCTAAAGGCGGGAGCATCAAATAAATATCGAAACTGGTAAGCACCTGTTGCTACTGCATAATAAGCATTGAATTGATGCTTATAGGCAAAGGGTTCTTTTCGGAACCGGTGATGTGTGGATCGTACTCCTGCTCCCAGAAAAACACCATCATCCCTGTTGTAAGTTGCCAGCAGCAGAGGCGTTGTAATATTGTAACGAAAACTTTTTCGATCGTAGTTATGTACAGCTGGCAAACGGGAAAATTTTTTTTGCAGCTTGCCTGTGCCGCTTAATTGATTGGCTTCCTGTTCTATATCGTACCATTTAATACCTGATGGCCGATTGCCGGATTGACCAAGTACCAGGCTATCATTTCCTTCACCGCTTATGATGCGGATGGTAAAGTCTTTTGGCATTTCACCCCTGATACGAAAAACATCGCTTCCTTTTAATCCATATAATCTGAGTTCCCTGGTTACAGAAGGGTCAATTCGTTGTTCTGAAAGTTTATCAGAAGGTTTTCCTTCTTTGTTGATATCAAAAATGGTCAGCTTTAAGTCTCCCTTTTTTTTCCATTCCAGTTCAAACCATTCTTTTTTGTTGGATCCTGCTATATCAATGGTTTTGTGCAAAAAAGACTGGTATTTTAATACTTCGTCAACAAAAAATTGTTTTCTCTTTTTTAAAGTAGCGGCAATAATAGTTGCCTGCAAGGATTGCAGCTCTATGGGTTGTGCAGCCAGGGCACTGTCAATTACAGCATCCGAAATTTCCTGAACCAATTGATTGCTCAACTTCTCCCAATCTGCTCTGCTGGTTCGGTTTAAAAAACTTCGGTCAAAATAACGGGCATTGTAATTAAAACGATTAATATTCTCTGCCTGCACATTGAACCCCTGGAATTTTGGCAGCAGCCAGGATCTGCTTACAAGCCAGGGGATCCAGCCACGATTGGTGAAGAAAGCCTGATCACGGTCACGGGGAATGGGAAAATAAATTCGGCCTTCTTTTGTCTTTCTGCTGCCCCAGCGCCACTGGTCATCATGGCGGTCAAAATCCATTATGAACATATCTAACAGGCGTGCTTTTAATACGGCCTGTTGATCTATTATGTTGTCGTTGTCTTTGCCGAGGGCTTCAATTACTTTATCTGTACTATAAGTTTTTGCCAGGCTATCCGGTTCGCGTGGTTCGAAAAGATAGAGTTTATTTCCAAAATCAGAACGATACTGACCAAGGACAGGATCATCTGGCAGAAAAACCAGCCTGGGTTCAGTATGAGGAATTCCGGCTGTTTTTGCTAAAGCGGGAACTGATAAGGCTGCATATGGATAAGAGGCTGAAATGCCATCAACAATCGCATCCTTTACAAATGTTTGCCGCAATTCTTCCGGCAGGGTTTTATCGGGATATTTCTCAATACTTCTCAAGACATATTCTCTGCCACTACTGTCTTCCAGTCGGAGTGAACGGCTTTGCATACCACCGCCCCGTTTGGTTGGATGCAATCCTCCGTTAAAATCTTTGATAGATAAAACGGGTACTTTTACTGGTGTTGTCCATTCCTGCCGGTAATTGGATCCGAAAATTCTTTGTCTGAGCCTGCCTGCTGCAAAGTAAGGTGCGGCTGCCAGTGAAATGCTATCCGGCCAGTTTGAAACGGTTAAATCAGATGTATCAGGCGTTTTTGGTTTTGGGAGCGGAATTTCTTGTCTGTATACTTCCTGATGATTTTCTTCATCAGCTTCCATGAATACCAGTTGCAATATTCCATCTCTAAACCATTGCAGTTTTGCATAACCGGTGGTCGAAAAACTAATGTGGTCGCCAGTATTTTTTCTGTGCCTGGTTGCCTTGGATCCGGCACCACTTACGATATAATGCTGGTTATTGAGCCGGATATGTTGCAGGCCATGTTCATGGCCGGCAAAACGGAGAACACGTCCATGATAGGTCAACAGGGAGTCTATTCTGGACGACATGTTTTTGTATGCGGGATGTTTATTGTCCTGGATATTTCCAAAAACACCTCTTACTATTGGATAAATGGAACCAATGAGGGGAAGGGGTATATAAAGTTTGGGATTGATCTCCGTTAGCGGGAAAATATGTTGCCTTAACTGGTAATAACCTCCATGGATACCCGATGAGACAAAAGGATGATGACTCAGAAACAGAATGGTCTTTTCTCTGTTCCGGTACAGGATTTCCTGCAGACGGAATAATACTTCATCTTCGGTTTTGCAATCGCAGTCGCTGCTAATACCTGGTTTTTCTGTTTGATGCAGCCACCACTGACTATCTATAATGATAACTGTTATTTGATCATTCAGGTTTCGTTCTTCGGGGCCGGGACAGCCATCGGCAGGCAGGAAAAACAAGTTGGGAAGGTTGAGGTTTTGAATGTATTCCCCCTGGTTTTTTACCTGTTGCCATCCGTTACTGTGGCCCTTGGCCCAATCGTGGTTGCCTGGAATAAAATAGATCTGATCTGCAAGTTGCTGCCCTGTTTTCCATTGGGTATCCAAAATGGCTTTGTACCTTAAATAATTCCTGCTCTGCTCATCCGGTAAACCGGCAGGGTAGATATTATCTCCCAGGAAAAACAAGGCGTCTGCTTTCCGGTTTTTTGAATGCTGGCTTTGCAGCAATTTGTTTAAAAGTGGGTGTTGATTATTTTTAAATTCGCCAGCATCGCCAATAAAGATTACTTCCTGTACCACTGAATCTGTTTGTGCGGATACCGGCATTGAACCCAATACCAGGAAGAATATGAACAGCAATCTTTTTGATAACGAGTTCATTTAACTTCAATTTGAATGTTGGCCTCAAAATGCTCCGGATCAAATGGGAAAAAGAGCAGTGTGGCTTTTGATTGTCTGCCTTCATTGGAAATAAAGAGATCTCCATTTGGGGCAAAGCAAAGACCTTCCGGTTGTTGAAACAGGTCAGGGTTCAATCCAACTACTGATTCCGGTTGTCCCTCCCTGTTACAGACGGCCAGTAGTTTGGCAGTTGAGGATAGCATATACAACTTACCGGTAACGGGATGAAACGCTGCAGCGGAAGGCTGAAATTCAATGGTATCATCTTTGGCAAGCCTGCGAAAAACATTCCATCCTATTTGTATTACTGGCTGTTCTTCCAGCTGGTGGCTGTTCAGGTTAAATGACCATCCGAACACAACTGGTTCTGTTTGACCGCAGTTCTTACAAAATAACAACAGTCGGTTCTGCTCCTGGTCATAGGCAATACTTTCAAATTCTGTGTACTTGCTAAAGCTCAGCGGGTAATCAGCCAGAAGTTTCCCGCTTCGTCCATCCAGCAGAAAAAGGCTGCCATCACTTCTAAGCACATAATATCCTTCTGGTGTTCGGACGATGTCTTCATAATCACCTTTTTCTCCAAAACTCAGGGTATTGATTTTACCGGTAGCAGTGGTGAGCACGAAGAGTTTTCCCTGTTCATCGTTTATGGCAACCAATTGATTCTTATTATGAAAACTGATTCCTGATATTTCGCGAAGTGGTTTCTTAAGAAGTAGTGTATGGGAAGGCTGATTCTTATAACCGGGAAGGGCAGGCACAAAACAAACACCGCTTAGTTGGTTACAGGATAAAAAACCTGTTACAACCAGCATCCATAAAAAACTATTCCAGGTAAGACAGCGGAACATGACTGCAAGTTAGTTTCACCTGAGATTCAATGCTTGATTTGCGTTAATTTAGTTTAATAATCAGCCACATGGACGTAAACGCAGGCATTCTGGATAA
>JALOMU010000136.1 GCA_025455285.1 Flavihumibacter sp. | reverse complement strand
ACAGCAATCAGGATTAAAAGTTTTAGTAAATACTGAACTAAGTGGCGGTGTATTGTACCGGTTGGTTTTAGATTTTGACGCTGCGAAATCCATTGTACCAGCCGGTAATAGTGGCAAGTACATTCTCAAACCAGTTATCCGGGTATTATCCTTTGTTCCTTCCGGTGGAATTGTTAAAGGATTTGTTGCTCCTGATTCCGTACTTACCACTGTTTTTGCTCTCCAGGGTTCAGATACGGTCTCCACAACTGCCACCAATCAGGGAAATTACCAGTTTTCCGACATCCCTGCAGGAAACTATTCCCTGCATTATTATCCAGCTCCCGATAGTTTTAATACTGCTCAGAAAGACATTACGGTTACACTTGGACAAACAACTGTCGTGGATACGATTCGTCTTGAATTAAAATAAATTTCTCGGTTATCTGGACAAATAAAGAGGCTCCGTTATCGGAGCCTCTTTTATTAGTATTGCACTTCTACAGTAAACCGTGCTTCTCCATTTCCTGCTCCCAATTCAGCAACTGCGGCATTGCTGATTCGAATGACAAGTCCGGCATTTTCTTTAATATCAGATAATTGCCCCAACACTTTCGCATATACTACCTTGTTAGAACCGGTATGACGGATTTTAACAATTGTACCAACAGCCACATTGTCCATTAGTGCGTAATACTTTCCATCTTTCCAACCACTGGTGCTACGGAATATGGTAGCCTGACCAGTAGCTGATTTGGAACCATTCCGAAACTGGGAACGAAAAAATCCGCCATTGTAATCTACTGATCCGGATACAGCTACTGGTTCCTGCTGCTTCAATACTGGCACAGGAGCCGGTTTCTCAGTAGTAGATTTGGGCGTCTGCGTGGTTGTAACAACCTGCTTTTCTTCTTTTGGAGGCTCAATTGGTGCTTTTGGTTGACTCGCTACTGAAGGTTGTTTGCCTGCTGTGCTTTGCACCGCTTGCTGTGCCAATGCCGACTGCTCCCGCTTTACTTTCAGAAAGCCGACAATCAATTGCATGCCAGACCGAACCTGGTCCCTTGTGATTCCATTCCATTTCTCCAGCTTGTCAAGTGCCACTTTATTGTGATTCACACTTACCCGGTACATCCATTCTCCTTCTGCTACCTGGTGATAAACCGGCACCAATACTTCATCCGCTTCTTTTCGTTCATCCTGGGAAAAATTTCCGGCAATAAGGGGGATTTTCAATTGTTGACCAATCTTCAGGCCGGTATTTAAATCAGTACTATTAAATGGAGCAATTTCCTTTGGATGCAAATTATACATCCTTCCAACACTGAACCAGGTTTCCTTGGCAACTACTTTATGTTCAAGATACAAATCAGGGGTTTTGCCTTTCACCTCTAATTTTGATTGGGCAAAGCTGCTTAGGTTCAAACATAAAAACAATATCCAGAGTATCGGCTTTTGTTGCATCAGGACGATGAATTTTAGTATTGCTGCAAATATGGTGCATTCTCCGCAAAATAGCTGCCAAAAGCAGGTTAACAGGCTTTTACTTGCCGGATTGCATCAGAATTCGCCATTCCTTAGGATAATAATTATTGGAACGGTTCGGGAGCACCTTCAGCCATCCAAGTGCAAGTCCCTTATAACAAGCCAGGTTCCAGCCTGGAGTTGAAACCTGCACATGAATTTCTTCTTTTCGCAAATACTGCAGTGCCTGAGCTGTTGATAACTCGATCCGGTTAACAGCCTCATGTACTTCATTACTCAATGCCAGGGCATGATCCGGGATAAATTTCCTGTTCGCCCATTTACCTAATGTTACACCTGCTCTACGAACATACAGGGATCCAAGTTCTGCTAAAAATGTATCAACCTGATCAGGCATCCCGACCATATTCTCCTGTATCATGTAAAACTGGCTGAGTCCGGGCTTCAACCATTCTGAAATATCCTCTACCTGCTGTTTACTCACTTTAACCAGTTTATTCTTTCCTTTTCGCCCAGATGCTGTACCAGCAGCTTCCCGCTTTCGAAAAGCGGTCAGAAAAAACCCTTCCCCTCTCACCTGGTCGGGATAAAACCGATACCCGTGTGCGGCTTTTTGTGCTGATTTCGTTTCAACAATATTCCAGGCAGGATCAACCTGCAGCGGTTCTGATTCCGCTTCCACCTGAGATAACAGCCAGTCTGCTAATGCTTCATCTTCCTGTAACGAATAGGAGCAGGTTGAATAAATGAGCAGGCCTCCCTCTTTAAGACAGGGCCATATATCCGTGAGTATGCGCTTTTGTCGCTGACTGCATAACTCAACTGCCGATTCCGACCATTCTGCCATGGCTTTGGGATCTCTGCGAAACAGGCCGCTCCCACTGCAAGGTGCATCAACCACAATCAAGTCAAACAATCCGCCTAATTCAGTAAAATCACGAGGATCATTGTTCGTAATTAATTGATTGCTATTCCCCCATTTCACCAGGTTTTCTTCCAGTATGGTTACCCTTGATTTAATCACTTCATTGCTTACCAGTACTGCGTCATCCGGTAACAGGGAAAGAAGGTGTGTTGATTTACCACCCGGTGCGGCACACAGATCCAGCACCCGAATTCCACTACGCTCCGGCAGTAACTGTTTTACTGCCTGTTCCAGGAACATACTGCTGGCTTCCTGCACGTAATAGGCTCCTGCATGCAAAAGTGGATCCAACGTATATTTTGGGCGTTCAGGAAGGTAATAACCAGTTTGAGTCCAGGGTATAGTAGCTTCTACAGGAAAGGAAAGCGCCTGTGGATCTGTCCATTTGCGGGGATTAAGCCGTATGCTTTGCACCTGCTCACCGGTTTCAAGTACGCTGCAATAAGTTGTTTCCTGCCAGCCGGGAGTGCCAGCCATATGGCGAATAAAGTCAGGAGGGATCGTCAATCTTTTTTTTGTAAAACTACGACTTAGAGATTTTTTATTTCCGTACTGATAGACTCCAGCACTTTTTTTGCATCTCCAAACAACATGGAGGTCTTGGGTTGAAAGAAAAGCTCATTCTCAATTCCGGCATAACCAGGCTTCATACTGCGCTTGTTCACTATACAATTTTTTGCCAGTTCCACTTCCAATATGGGCATCCCATAGATAGGCGATGCCGGATCCGTTTTGGCGGCAGGATTCACTACATCATTCGCTCCCAATACCAGCACCACGTCGGTAGTGGAAAATTGTTCATTGGCTGCTTCCATTTCCAGTAACTGATCGTAATCTACATCGGCTTCCGCCAATAACACGTTCATATGTCCGGGCATCCTGCCCGCAACGGGATGAATGGCATATCTAACTTCCACTCCTTTTTCCGTCAGCAGTTTTTCTAACTCGTGACAAGCATGTTGCGCCTGTGCTACTGCAAGTCCATAACCTGGAACAATCATCACTTTATGCGCATATGTCAATAGAATGGCAGTATCAGACAGCGTTATTTCTTTATAATTGCCCTGTGACTTGGCGGCGGCAACACCCCCGGCATGGCCTCCAAAGGATCCGATGAGCACATTGAGCAGCGAGCGGTTCATCGCTTTACACATCAGAATTGTTAACAAGGTACCTGCTGCTCCTACCAGTATTCCTCCTGTTAACATGGCTTTGTTATTGTACAAAAATCCACCACAGGCGGCTGCTACTCCGGTAAACGAATTCAGTAAAGAAATCACAACCGGCATATCCGCTCCACCAATAGGCAGCACAAAGAACACACCGTATAACAAGGACAAAATCAACAATACATAGAATACTGTTGTATTTGCATTTTCATAAACCCCCGCAATCCAGCCTGCCAATCCCAATAACACCAGGAACAAAAGGCCATTAATCAGATGCTGTCCTTTGAATGCGAAATCGTGAATCTTGCCATTCAGCTTACCCCAGGCAATTACACTGCCAGAAAATGATACCGATCCGATAATCAATCCTGCTAAAATCACAATTGATTTTCCTACCCACGCACTATAGGCTGCACTTGCAGGAAATATCTCTCCCAATTGAACATCATGCGGCTGGTGCAGGGTTTCTGCCAGGTGATTGAATTCGGTTATGGAGATAAGTGCCGCACAGGCACCTCCCATCCCATTAAACAAGCTCACCATCTCCGGCATGGCAGTCATCTTTACTTTTTTAGCTGCCAGTGTGCCAATTATTGTTCCGATGATCAATCCGCCAAAAATCCATCCATAGTTGCCAAGTCTTGTTCCATCTGATTCCTCGTAAAGAAAAATGGTTCCAAGGATTGCCAGTCCCATTCCAGCTGCCGCAATCAGGTTGCCTTTCCGGGCGGAAGCAGGGTTCGACAACATCTTTAATCCCAGGATAAAACTTACGGAAGCAAGCAGGTATATAACGGTGAGCAACATAGGCTAATCTTACTAATTCATTTTTGTTTGTGCCGGAACATTTCCAGCATACGATCCGTTACCACAAATCCTCCCACCACATTGAGTGTTCCTAAGATCACAGCAAGGAAACCAAGCCCCAATGCCAGGTAATTGGAGGGATCCGCTTTCCCCATTACGATGATAGCTCCAATGATTACTACCCCGTGAATGGCGTTGGCTCCACTCATTAAAGGAGTATGTAATACACTGGGAACGCGGCCGATCACCTCAATTCCGAGGAAGATCATCAGTACCACGATATAGATATAATCCTGGTGCAAGGCAATTTTTTCCAGCAGTGTTTCCATATAGAAGAGTTTACAACGCTTTTACACGCTCGTGTACCAGCGCATGATCATGGGTTATACAGGCTCCTTTTACCAGGTCATCTTCCCAGTTTAATTTTACTACGCCGGCTTCTCCTGTTATCAGTGTCAGAAATTGCTGGATATTTTTGCCATACAATTTGCTCGCATCTGAAGGAAGCGTGGCCGCCAGGTTGGAATTTCCGATAATGGTTACACATTTGTATCGAATCGTTTTATTGTTTTCTGTTTTAGTAGTGTTTCCCCCGGTTGCAGCTGCAAGGTCAATGATTACTGACCCATCCCGCATCGCGTCCAACATGTAGTCTGTAACCAGTACCGGCGCAGCCTTGCCAGGTATTTGCGCTGTTGTGATTACGATATCTGCTTTCGCGATGCTTTCCGCAATTTTCTGTTGCTGTCGCTGTTTGAATTCTTCCGATTGTTCAACTGCATAGCCGCCTGCCTGACTGGGATCTGCAGCACCTTCCACTTCAATGAATTTTCCTCCCAGGCTTTTCACTTCTTCCTTTACAGCCGGCCGGGTATCAAACACTTCAACAACTGCCCCTAACCTGCGTGCGGTTGCGATCGCCTGTAACCCAGCAACGCCGGCTCCCAGCACCAATACTTTTGCCGGAGCAATACTTCCGGCTGCTGTCATAAATAAGGGAAAATAACGGGGATAGGTAGCCGCAGCTAACAGTACAGCTTTATATCCGGCAATATTGGCCTGTGAACTCAGAACGTCCATGGATTGCGCCCGGGTTGTACGGGGTAGCATATCCAGACTAAAACTGGTAATGCCTGCTTTGGCCCACTGTTCCATAACTGCCTTATGATAGAGTGGCTGGTAAACTCCGATCAGAATCTTTTGACTGAGTTGCTCCATTGGCATTCCTTCCGGATGCTGAATGCAAAAGAGGCAATCCGCCTGCCAGATTTTTTCGCGATTCAACACCTGGGCACCTGCTTTTTCGTACTGCCCATCCG
>JALOMU010000135.1 GCA_025455285.1 Flavihumibacter sp. | reverse complement strand
TTTTCAATCGGCCATGTATAAAGTGAGGGCTGTTTTGCGATCCAGCGAAAAAGACCTGCTGGAAAATATGGAAGGGCATATCGAGGTATTGAGTCAGCGGGGTTCCTTATCAGAACAACCGGATCTGAAATTGCAGCAAACAATTCTAAACAGTGTCGCTACAAAAAAAGCAGTTTCCATCCGCTATTTTTCCAACTATAAAAGGGAGAAAACCAGTCGGATCATTGAACCACTGGGTTTGTTTTTCATGGGCGGACAATGGCATCTGATAGCTTATTGCAGGATGCGGGCCGATTACCGTGATTTCAGGCTTGACCGCATCGAAGACCTGCAGTTGACAAACGAACCTTTTACCAAACAGCATATCAGTCTCCAGGAATATATCAGGAAATCGGAATCAGAACAACCTATAGAAGAAATAATCATTCGTATTCCGAAAAAATATCTCCATTACCTGGGCGATCAGAAATTTTATATGGGACTGATTCGAGAAACAGATTATGGGGATGAGATGGAGTTGCAATTCATGTGTCCCTCTTTAATGGGATTTGCCCGTTGGGTGATCATGTTTGGAGATATTGCAACCATTTTATATCCGGAAAAGCTGCGGCAGGAGGTGTATAAGATTGCTGCTGGAGTTAAGGGTAAAATAGAGGCAGCATCTGATACTTTACAATAGCACTCCATTAAGATTTAAGGAGCATATCCTCCTAATTTTACAGGATTTAATTTCTGCGTATGAAGCAAACTACCTGGTTGGGAATCCTGCTGTTATTATTGCTGAATAATCCTGTATCAGCCCAGGAAAGCATAACAGACAAACCTATCAATATTATTCCCAAACCACACGAATTGGTAAGGGGAAAAGGACAGTTTACCATTCTTCCCAGCACACAAATCCGGTACAACCCGGCCTATTCGGAACTGGCAGAAGCAGGGATTTTCCTGAATAAGCGAATAAAAGAAATTAGCGGTTATTCCTTACCGATAGGAAATGCTGCTTCGAATAGCATTGAATTGTTGCTGGTGGAAAACCCGGCAATGAATAAGGAAGGATATACGTTGTCTGTACAAGCCGACAAAATCAGGTTAGCTGCACCCTCCAAAGCCGGACTGATTTATGGCATGCAATCCCTGCTGCAATGTTTGCCGGCTATCCGCACCAATGCCCGTCTTGAAATACCGGTTATGGAAATCCGGGATCAGCCCCGCTTTGGATACCGGGGCATTATGATTGATGTGAGCCGCCATTTTTTTGCTCCTCAGGCTATTAAAGATATCATCGATCTCTTATCGGCTTACAAAATGAATGTGTTTCACTGGCATCTTACAGACGATCCGGGCTGGCGGATTCAGATTGATAAATATCCTGCCTTAACCAATATGGCTGCCTGGAGAGTTGATCGTTCAGGTATTCCCTGGAACGAGCGAAAAGCTGCACAAACCGGGGAAAAAGCAACCTATGGCGGATATTATACCAAGGAGCAGATACGCGAGCTTGTTGCATATGCTGCTGAAAGAAATATCACCATTATTCCAGAGATTGAAATGCCAGGACATTCGGTGGCAGCGGTTTCTGCCTATCCTTTTTTATCCTGTACCGGCCAGCAACAGGCGCTGATCACCGGCGGACAATATCCATCCGGTATTCAAACCAACTACTGCGCAGGTAACGACAGTTCTTTTTTATTTCTGCAGAATGTGCTGGATGAAGTACTGGAATTATTTCCATCCCGCCTGGTTCATATTGGCGGTGATGAAGTAGATAAAAAGCCCTGGCAGCAGTGCAGCAAATGCCAGGCACGCATAAAAAAAGAAGGCTTAAAAGACGAACACGAACTTCAGAGTTATTTCATCAAACGGATAGAAAAATACCTGAATGCTAAAGGAAGACAGATTATAGGATGGGATGAAATCCTGGAAGGCGGACTTGCTCCCGGTGCAACGGTGATGAGTTGGAGAGGAGAAGCAGGCGGAATTGAAGCTGCAAAAATGAAACATCCTGTGGTGATGACTCCCGGCTCGCCCCTGTATTTTGATCATTACCAGGCTGGTCCAGCCGGAGAGCCAATCGCATTTGGAGGGTTTAATCCGCTTAAAAAAGTATATGCGTATGAACCTGTTCCGCAGGAACTCAGAAACACTGAATTTGCAGCTTATGTGATGGGTGCGCAGGCTAATCTATGGACAGAATCCATTGAAACCCGCGAGCACCTGGAATATATGTTATTACCCAGAATGATGGCGCTGGCTGAAGTGGTTTGGTCAAAAGCCGAGGCGCGTAACTGGGTGGATTTTCGCACCCGGCTGGAAACGCATTTCACCGGACTGGCACAAAAAGGATTTCGGTTTAGTGAAGGAAATTTTACAGTTGGTATCAAGCCGCTGATAGCAGACGGACAATTAAAAGTGGCATTGGAAACGGAGGCGCTGGATGCAACTATTCATTATACAATGGATGGATCTTATCCTACTACCGGAAGTCCGTTTTATACAGGTCCGATTACCATCAATGGCAATGCAACCCTGAAAGCCATAACGGTTAAAAATGGACGGGTCAAAGGAAACGAACCTGCAGTGCAACAGTTTGTGAAACACCTTGCAACAGGGAAAACCGTTTCCTATCAATTCCCCAATTCCAATTCCTATATGGCGGATGGACCTAATTCGCTGACAGATGGTATTCGCGGAACAGGTCAGGTTGGGAAATACTGGCATGGCTTCAGTGGAAAGGATATGGTAGCAACCATTGATTTGCAGCAACTGCAATCTGTACGGGAGGTAAGTGTAGGGGTGATGCAGCACTATAAGGACTGGATCTTTTTCCCGACTAGTGTAAGTGTTGAACTTTCAACAGATGGAAAAACGTTTAAACAGGTCGGCACCTATTCAAACAGGATTGCAGCGGATGAAACCAAATCAATGCAGGAAGATTTCAGAATTGCATTTTCGCCTAAGCAGGCGCGTTATATCCGTGTAACTGCGAAAGTATTGCCTGCTTGTCCGAAGGGGCATCCCGGAGAAGGACAGGCTGCCTGGTTGTTTGTGGATGAGATCCTGGTGAAATAAACTCATTCAAAGGGGAACTTCAGCCCGATTTGCCTGCGTACAGTGTCCATGATTTCCTGGGTACGGAGAGATTGATCGAAAGACATAACCGGGCTTTCGGTTAGGCCTTTGCGTAAGCAATCTGTAACATGCTGCATTTCAAAATGAAAGCCTCTCGTTGTACGGCCATCTGACCAGGTTTCCAATAGTTCATCTTCATTGGAATAACGTTCGATTCTAGTAGAGCGCCAGAAACTTGGTAGTTTTATATAACCGGTGCTGCCAAACAGGTAACCGGTATTGGTGCCTTTGGAAACGATAGAGGTATAAAGATTGGCGCTGGTGCTTCCATATTCAAGCAAGATACCGGTACGCTCATCCACACCACTTGAAGCCAGATGAGCAGAGGCTGTAATTTTGTATGGCAAGCGATCCATAAAATAATTAGCGAAAGCAATCGGGTAGATGCCAATATCCAGCAAAGCGCCCCCTGCCAGGTCGGGGTTCCATAATCGCTCCACAGTTGGTTCAGAAGGAAAGCAGAAATCAGCCTGGATTAATTTTAAGTCACCAATGCGTCCTTCGTGAACCCAGTTTCGGGCAGTTTCCAGCGCGGGAATGAAATAGGTCCACATTGCTTCCATCAAAAACTGATTGTTCGTCTTCGCAATTGCAATCAGGTCCTTCAATTGCCCCCTGTTCACACAAATAGGCTTTTCGCAGAGTACGGCTTTTCCTGCTTGTAAGGCTGCACTGGCCTGGCTGAAATGAAAAGGGTGGGGCGTTGCAATATAAACCGCGTCGATATCAGGATGGTGGATCAGGTCTTCGTAATTCAAAGCCTGGGGAATAGCAAATTCATTGGCAAATTCCAGGGCTTTTTGAACTTCACGGGAGCCAATTGCGATTAGCGCAGCTCCATTCAGGTATTGGAAATCGGTGGCGAAGGCCCGGGCTATTTTTCCGGCTCCCAAAATTCCCCAGCGAATAATTTTTGAATCGTTCATGTTATGTTATGTTCTGCTTTTTCCTGTAATACACGGGCAGTTACCAGAGCTTGTCCCGTATGACGCATCATATGTTCTGCAGCATGAAATACGAGCCCGAGTTGTGTGGTTGGTATTCTTTTTCTGCCGATGAATCTCACTGCAGTTGGTGCATCCTCTCTCATCGTGGAAAGTTCCTGTAAACAGGTTTCAACCTGGGCATGTACTGCCTCTAATAACTGCTCCAGGGTTATTTGTTCATTTTGTACACCCTCTGTTTTCAGGTAACTGAGTTGTGCATCCGAAAGACTTTTGTCTTTGGCATAGGTATACAAACGATCCAGCACTCCAACTATATGCTGCAGGTGAAAACCAATGGATGCCATACTATAAATCGATTCCCAAAGTAAGGCACTGGGAAAGTTTTGAAGTGTTTGCTGCAATTCATCCCTCGATTGCAGCAGGGCATGGGCAGCAGGTTGAAAAATGGGAAGAATACCTTCTATCGGACCTCTTTGCCACCATTCAAGTGCAGGTGTGGTTGATTCAGCCATATTTCGTTTGTTTGTTAGTGTTAGCGAAGCTTTACTCTTAACAGGTACATATCTGCCGTAATGTACAGTGTTTTTTCATCAGCGGATAAAGCACAGTTGGAGCTGGCTACGGGTAATTTAATGCGCCCCAGTGGTTTGGCATCCTTGTTAAAAAACCAGATACCACCCGGACCGGTAGCATACATATTACCGGCCTTATCAATTTTGAAACCGTCTGGTCCGCCTGGAGTAGTTTTGGCATAATTGCTGGCATCAAAGAAGATATGGGCATTGGTAAGGCTATCGCCGCTTCCAAGATCAAACGCATACCAGACCGCTTTTTCAGATTCTGAGTTGGCAACGATCAGGGTTTTGCCATCGGGCATTAAACCGATTCCATTCGGGCGATTGATACTGTCTACCAGCAGGTCTACCTTTCCGTTTGTACCTACCCGGTAGACACCCTGGTAAGGAGCCGCTTTGGTACTGTCGTCGATGTATTTTTCAAGGCCATAGGGTGGATCCGTGAAATAGATATCACCATTAGGATGTAATACTGCGTCATTGGGACTATCAAATTTTTTCCCCTGGTACTCACCGGCAAGGGTTGTGAATTTGGGTTCGGGTTTGTTGATTGGCGCCTCCATGCGGGCTATCCGGCGATCACCATGCTGGCATAAAACAAGTTGCCCGGTTTTATCAAGCAGTAATCCGTTTGAGCCAAGTTCACCACCACGGGGTGTTTCACCGGTATAACCGGCTGGTTTCAGGTAAATTTCTTTTCCCCCTTTTTCCGTCCATTTAAAAATGGCATTATTGGGAATATCTGAGAAGAGCAGCATTTGTTCGGATTCAACCCAAAGGGGGCCTTCACTCCATTCAAAGCCATCTGCAAGGATTTCTACTTTTGCGTTTTTCGCTACAAGGTCCCGAAAGGCCGGAAGGACTTTCACAGCAATTTTTCGGTAACTTAAATCGGTAAAGAGTGGCATGGCATTCGTGTTTGATAGCCTGAAAATACAACTTCTAAAAAAGCCTGCAGATGCAACGTCGAAAATTCCTGAAGCTTTCTTCCACAGGTTTACTGGTACCGGTATTACCTGGCATTGTTCCGCTTACGCAATATGCAAAATATAAAACTGCCCTGATCGGTTGTGGCTGGTGGGGCATGAATATCCTGCGGGAAGCAATTGCATTGGGTTCTTCCAAAGTGGTGGCAATTTGTGATGTGGATGGCCGGCACCTCAAAGCCGCGGCTGTGGAAATCAACAAACTGAATGGTGATCAACCAAAAT
>JALOMU010000134.1 GCA_025455285.1 Flavihumibacter sp. | reverse complement strand
GATTGAATTCATCTGCTTCGGCAGGTCCTCCTTTGGGACTGGCAACATCAATCTCGAGTCCGTTTGCTTTAAAAATCAGGTAAGCCTGTGAGTACTCGTCGAAGCAGGGCAAATAACAACAAGACCTTGATTTTCATGTAAAAAGATTTATTTGATAATCTTTCGAAAATCAGGTTTGCCTATCGAAAAGAGGTATTGATTTCCAGTTTTCAGGTCAAAATCTATAAATCAGAACCAGAAACTGACTGGATTTGCTCCTGCTTAAAGAGGTTCGGGGTTTTGCCCGTATATTTTTTAAAAGCACTGAAGAATGCCGATTTAGAGTTGAAACCAACTTCATAACCCACGGCTTCCAGCTTCAGGTTGCGATCCTTCGAAATAATTTCACAAGCCCGCCGGATCCGGTATTCATTGATATAGGTATTGAAATTTTTCCCGAGCCGTTCATTCAGTAATTGGGAAAGCTGGTGACCGGAAAGGTTCAGCAGGGCAGCCAGGTCATTCAGTTTTAAATCAGGGTTGGCATGAACCTCCTGGCTGATCATTAGTTCTTCGAGCTTTTTTAAACTGTCGCTGGCCAAATGCGCATCGAGTTTTTTGCTGGCATATTTTTCTGGCTCCGACTGGAACAACTCATCCGTTCTTTTGCGGTACAACAGGATCAGGCTATTTAAATACAGTAATAAAGAAAAGCTAATGGGGCCGGCAATATAGGAAAGCCGGATATTGAAATAAGAGAGTAAATAAGCAGTGGCGGTAAACAGACTACCTGCATAAATACCCAGTATCCATTTTTCATTCGGCTGAAGGGATACACCCTTCCTGATAAGTTTAGCAACAACTGGATGGATCAGCCAACCACTGGCAATTATATACCCGAACCATTGCAGGTAAATAAATGGGATAATAAATTTCCGCCAAATTGGAATATATGGCCGGGCTGAAAAAAACAACAACAGCACCAGGGAAACAAGGGCATATCCAAGAAGAGTGTAGGTCCATCTGGCTGGCATTTCTTTTACTCCATCCGTAGCCGCCTTTAGAAAATAATACAACAGCGGTCCAATAAACAAGCAGGCCACCAATCCAAGCTGCACCCAGATAACCGGGAGTTCCGGATTGAACCACCAAATCACGGACTTGGCTACCCGCAGACTCAGGGCCAGCAGCATAGCGCCGAACAGGAGTCCAGATAACTTCCTGTTTTTATAGAAAAACAGAAAGTAAGCGCTTAACAGCAAGCCATTGAACCATCCAATCGTACTGATGAAAAATACAAGATTGTCTGCCATCTAGCTAAATTAGCGGTTCAAAACTTAACATGAAAAGAGTAACCGTATTTTGTAGCTCAAGTTTAGGGGCAGACGCTTGCTAAACGAGCAATCGGACTGGTATACGGTGGTGCAAAGGGTGGTTTGATGGGTGCTGAAATCAATCAGCAAATGCGTATAGTTATCAAGCTCCTGCAGTTGGCAAGCAGATCACAAGTGAAACTGTATAAGTGAAATTATCAAGAATATTTTTTATCATTCAGAATCAAAATCAAATATCCCTTTTCCAGAATCTTTGCTGGAAACAGAAGGAATTCAGATGTCAACATCTACAAATAGGGAGATTAAAGTACCAACCCATAGGCCTTCCGATCAATTACTAAAAATCATCGCCTATGTTGGAGCGCCCTGTCTTACCCTTAGTTTTACCATGGAAAAGTATCAGTCACCAAAGTGGATCATTGCAACCACTGGTGTATTATTTCTTTTCGGTTGGATATGTTCCATTCTATTTATAAGACGATACAAATTAGCCGGCGCCTCGCTTTTAGCTAATATACTTACCTACGTTTTATTGATATCCTTATTGCTGGCTGCTATTTCAAATATACTCGCGTTGATACCTGGTTTTCCTACTGCTTATTTTTACCTTTTTGATTTATTTTGGCCAATAAGTAATGTACTCTTACTCGTACTCACAATTAGTATCGCATTTTCGGGAGCGTTAAAAGGGTGGAGAAAATATCTACCACTTGTCGCTGGATGTTGGTTACCAGTTGCAATGATTATCAACCTCCATGCAGCGAACAACCGTTGGCTCAATTATTTGGTAGAAGTACACGCAACAATTGGATGGCTGTTATTGATACTGGCTATCAGTTTCAAAAACAGAACACAGCAATTATTGGTTTAGGATGGCTGAACGACTAAACCAAATCCGTCTTGCTCTGCCTACTGATAAAGTAAAACGGGTAATCGTTCCTTTTTTTCCTCTTACAAATCGAATGCTGGATCCAGGTGCTGAGAATCCATCTTTGTAGGTTGGAACAAATTGGACGGCGGCATCGGGTTCCTGTATGTATTGTAAATTATTACCGCTAACTTTTAATCGTATGGTAGTGTTCGCGTCTATACTGCTGTAAGTCCCTTCAAATTGTTTCAATTCAGACGGCGACCAGGTAGCAGCGGGTTCTTTAATGAACAACAAGGTATCAGCAGGCGGACCGAAATCAATCCTATTTAGTCCTGTTTTTTCAAATTGAAGCTGGTATCCATTTGCCATCAACTTTCCATCTGCGGCAACATAAACCGGCTTCTTATTGGGCATCAATAAGGTACTGTCAGATGACTGAAGGAAGATACCTTCATCTGTTCTGTCATCGCGATACCAGCCAGCCAGTTTTTTTTGCGCTGCCGGGTCTGCTTTATATACTTCCGGTTCTTCAGCATCTGAAATCCTGAGTTGGTCTGGAACAAATATTCTCGCAAGCTTCTCAGCAATCTGTACCGGAGAAAAACTACTGGTATTGGATAACAGGGCGATGGACAACCCCAATTCGGGGAAGTAATCCAGGTTGGCCCGATACCCGGCAGTAGCCCCACTATGCGTTACCTGATCCCGCCCATTAAACTTACTGATCCTCAAACCAGCCGCATACGGATGGTAGATTCCATTTCTGAAGCGCCCTTTTTCCAACTGCCGATCCAGCAGTGCTTGTCCGCCTAACTTACCACCATGCATAAACGCAGTCCATTTAACCAGGTCTGAGGCGGTTGTAAGCAAGCCTCCGTTTCCATGGGCATCTTCAAAAGGCATAGACAATTTTAGTGCCATCGGCGTTTGCTGATAAGCGATTGCACGTTTTTTTACAATCTGCCGAAAATCATTCCGCCAACTGGTATGAGTCATGCCCGCCGGAATAAAAATGCGATCCTTGCAGAATTGTGCAAAACTGGTTTTGGCCACCCGCTCCACTATGATGGTCATCAGATTGTAGTTGCTATTGCTGTATATGTATTCAGTGCCGGGTGAGTTGTTGAGTGCTGTCTGGCGACAAATAATCTGCAGCGCATGTGCATTTGTGTGAGCTCTTGAACCGCGCCCCCAGCCTTCTACTTCCGCAACCGATCCCCAGTCTCGCAAACCACTCTGATGATGAATCAAATCATATATTTTTATTACCGATCCATAATCCGGTAATTCGGGTATGTATTTCCGTACATCGTCCTGCTGGCTGAGTTTGCCATCCAACTCCAGCAATAAGATAGCCGCAGCCGTAAACTGTTTGGAAACTGATCCTGCTTCAAAAATGGTGGCAGTATCATTCAGTACATCGTGCTCCAAATCAGCAGCACCGAATGCCTGTGCATAGATGAGTTGTCCATGCCGGCTGATCGCGATTGACACACCGGGCAAGTTTGGATTTGACCAGGTTTTCAATGCTGTTTCAATTTGCCGGGCAGTATCCGAAAAGTTGGATTGTGCCAACAGCTGCAGGGGAAAGAATCCCAATAAAAGCAGTAGTTTCATTCCCGAATCTACATGTTTCAATAATGATTTCAACAAAAAGAATACTTATAGGTGCTGTTCTGGCAATTGTAGCAATTACCACAGTACTACTATTCACAGGATCCCGTAACATGGCTGCTAATTTCAGCAGAATTATAAAAAACTCCAGCCCTAAAACGCCGGAACAGATTTACACGATTCTTTTTGAAAAACCACTTGATAGTTGTGTTATCATAAATAATACAAAAGATCAGGTGGTACCGATACTGGATTGCTGTATTTGGATGGAAATTGAACTTTGTCCGGCTGAATTGAAAAGAATCATACAACGAAAAAAATACGAGGTTTCAGCATATAATCATCAGGACTCTTTAAATATCACCAATACTTTTCCAGACAGACCCTCCTGGTGGACTCCTGAAATTCTTTCAGATTCTATTTTTAAAGTACGATACAGCGTTAACTCTCAAAAAGTACAAACTTTGTTTTTTGGTTCTGACAGTTCGCGCATATTCCTTTGCGATATGGCATTATAAAAAAAGCCCGTCTGCAGTTTCCAGCAAACGGGCTCCAATCCAGCTATTTAAATCCTATTTCAACTTCCAGTTCTCATCAAAGAATCCACTCAGCTTCAGTTGCTTCGCGCCTTCTTTCAGCATATCGAAACTGAAGATCATGTAATCAGGAAATCCACTGGCTCCCGCAAAGTATTGGTTCGCATAAGCAGCATTGTTACCTTTCATGCCGGTACCGGTTAATACCGCAACCGATGCTTTGGAAGAGTTCTTCAACGGCCACACAAAATAAGTAGCTAAATCATCCCCTTCCCAACGCTGCTCACCTGCAGTGATCAGGTTGCGCTCCACCTGAATCGGACAATCATCCAGCAACAGATTCCAGGCAGCATTGGTACTCTTATTGCCGATCAGGATCACTCCCCTGTCTTTGTATTTTTCCAATGAATATTCCTTATCAGTAATAATATCTACAGCACCGTTACCTCTGTAATACCAGGTCTCCGCATCATAACGCGCCTTGTTCCAGTTCCAGGCATTCTCCTCTTTGTTGCCAACTGTTCCAACCACCAATACCATCCGGTTGTTGAAGGCCTCTTTCAATGTTCCATACCGATGTGGCCCTTTCTGCTCCGCAGTTGGTGCTACGCCCTTCTCCCATCCGGATGCTGTACGCTGCAATACAATTTTATCCGAGGAAGTTCCAACAATATGTTTCACCATAGAGAAACTGTCCAGTCTTATTTCCACAGTGGTTCCTATTGAAAAATCGGACAAATCCAGTTGCAGTAATTTGATATTGGTGGTGGTTCCACTGATCAGTCCTTTTGCACGAGTACGATTCAACTGCATCCTGCTGTACTCCAGGATCTCCTGTTGCTGCAGGATGGTCGCCCAGCGTGAACTGGCTGATATACCCGGATGCGCCGTTGTAAAATCAATACTGCTTACACTGCTGTCAGGCAAGCGCTCATGCCACTGGAAATAATCAAACAAGGGTTTCCAGTCTACACTGTGATCACCAAACCAGTGACTTCCTCCCGGATACTCATAATGAACAAAATCAGGCTGGAAGGTTCCCAGCAACTCTCTCATCTGGCGTGCATACCGAACCGATACCGTACGGTCATCATCTCCATGGAAAATATAAACGCCATGATGTTTATAATTGGTTGCCAGCTTTATTACATCACTCTGGTTACTGGCCCTGAGCAATCGCTGCTCATAAAGATTACCACTGGAATCTGGAATGAGTCCGTCTGCTGAACCATACCCTTTCATTGTAGGATATCCCGCACAGGGTGCAATCGCCGCCCATTTATCCGGATAGGTGGCTCCTAAAAACCAGGTACCATGACCTCCCATCGAGTGCCCTGTCAGATACACTTTTGCGGGATCCGGCTGGAATCGTTGCTTTGCAATACTCAATACTTCCAGCGCATCCAGGCGGCCCCAGTCCTCCCAGTTAAAACCACGCGGCCTTCTGTTGGTTGCTGCCACCAGGGT
>JALOMU010000133.1 GCA_025455285.1 Flavihumibacter sp. | reverse complement strand
AAGGTATTGTGCAAATTAAATCGGTGCTGCCTGCTAATTGGAAAAAACTGACCATCACAGGGGTTGGACCGGAGAGAAAAACATTTACAGTACAATAAGAGAAAAAATCGCTTATGCATGTACGTTTAATAGCAAATATATGGACTGGTCTGTTGCTGTCGATGGGTGTTACTGCCCAGGACAGTCTGCCAAAATCACCCGACCAGTTGTATGGTGAACTATTCACGGAAGTGCAACTGGCGCGTATCTTTCCGGATGGCAAAACCTTTGTGGATGCTGTTCCGAAAATGGATCCGGAGGAAATATTGCTGGCCTTTCGCGAGGCCAAAAAAAATCCGGCTACTAAATTTTCACTGACTCAATTTGTACGCAATTACTTTGTGTTACCTGATTCAGCAGCAAGTACCTATCGATCCAACCCGCAACATTCCATTACAGCTCATATTCAGGATCTCTGGAAAGTATTACGCCGTCAACCTGATACCGTTGTAAAAGGCTCGAGTCTGCTTCCACTTCCGCATCCATATATCGTACCTGGTGGCCGATTTCGTGAAATCTATTATTGGGATTCCTATTTTACCATGCTGGGTTTGAAAGAGAGTCGCGAGTTTGAACTCATGGAAAACATGATCGATAATTTTGCTTACCTGATCAATACCTATGGTCATATCCCCAATGGAAACCGGACCTATTACCTGAGCCGCTCGCAGCCACCCTTCTTTTTTATGATGGTGGAATTGCTGGCTACGGTCAAAGGTGATCAAACCCTGCTGCAATATCTGCCGGCATTGGAAAAAGAATACCGGTACTGGATGGAGGGAGCTGCAACGCTCAAAAAAGGACAGTCATTCAAACGGGTGGTTTCCCTTCCGGATGAAGCTGTGCTCAACCGTTATTGGGATGAAGCCAATACACCACGGCCGGAAAGTTATCGCGAGGATGTTGAAACTGCTAATCGTTCCACCCGGCCTAAAGTCAATGTATATGCGCATTTGAGAGCAGGTGCTGCCAGTGGATGGGATTTCAGTAGCAGGTGGCTGGCGGATGGTAAAACACTTTCCACGATAGAAACTACCAATATTATTCCGGTGGATCTGAACAGCTTATTGGTGGGATTTGAAAATGCCCTGGCTCGTGCGTATAAGGTAGCGGCACAGGATTCAATTTCTATGCTGTATACAGCCGCTGCAGAAAAAAGGCAGCAGGCAATTGAAAAGTACTGCTGGAGCCGGGAACAGCAATTTTATACGGATTATAACTTCAAGAAGCAGGCACTTACCAGACAAATAACAGCAGCCGGACTCTTTCCCTTTGTTTTCTTTTCACATAAGCAGGGTTACCTGAGTGTAGTTGCAAGGCAGGCCGCAACTGTTGTAAAAGAGCAATTATTGCAGCCAGGTGGATTAGTTACTACCACGCAAACAACCGGCGAGCAGTGGGATGCTCCTAACGGTTGGGCTCCCCTGCAATGGATGGCAGTACGCGGACTCGCACGTAGCGGGCAGATCGGATTGGCAAAAGAAATTGCGCAGCGCTGGACCGGGCTCAATGAAAAAGTGTACAAAGAAACCGGTAAGCTGATGGAAAAATACAATGTCATGGATCTGAGCAAATCCGCCGGGGGCGGCGAATACGCGGCGCAGGATGGATTTGGATGGACTAACGGAGTTTACCTTGCACTGAGTGCCTGGTTGAAGCAGCCGCTTTAATCCAGTTCACCTTTTAACCTGCGAGCAGCTGTGTCCAGGGCCAGTTTTATACAGTCCTCCAATGAGTTTTCGGTTAACCATGCATGAACAAATCCTGCCCAAAAGGAATCACCTGCTCCTGTGCTGTCTTTGACTTCTACCGGTATTGCAGCCCGATGTTGCCAGTCCTGTTCCGGTGTCTTAAACCAGACCCCTTCACTTCCGCAGGTCAGACAGGTTACCCTTGCAGGTAACTCATGCAGAAAGTCTTTTGCCGAATCAATACTTTGTATTTTGTTGGCGAATCGTTCAATATCATCCAGGCTGCATTTCAGCAGCGGTTTAAAAGAGAGTAAGGTGGAGAAAACGGTAGGTGCGAAATTTTCAGGTCCCCATATTTTGGGAGAATAATTCCAGTCGACGCTAATCTGTTTTCCACTCCTGTTTGCCAGGTGTAAGGCAGTAAGTATATTGGTTTGGGCTGGCTCCCGGCTTAAGGCGAAAGCAGTTGTATGTACCAGGTCGGTTTCCTTGTACATAAAGGGGTCGATCGCACCAATCTGCATATCCGCATCGCGATAGGGAATAAAGTCTGGTGTTCCTTTGGTTTTGCCTACCACTACCATGCTGGTAGCATGCTCCTTGCTGATTTTAAGAAGGCTGCAATCGATTTGTTTTTTCCTTAAATCATTCAGAATGATTTTTCCCAGGCCATCTGCTCCCAATACTGCATGCAAACGAGCAGGGGTTCCCAGCTTGTGCAGAAAACGACAGAAATTAGCCGGACTTCCACCTGGTTTGAGATCCAACTGGCGTGCTGAAGAAAGATCTTCAACAAATTCCGTACTAACGGCATCGATCAGTGCTTCTCCAATTGCCAATACTTTTTTTGGGTTCATAACCAGGTATTATGTGAACAATCTTTTTCCTTCCAGGTAAGAGATGGCCAGCACATGTCCGCCTGCACTCCAGGTACAAAAAGGAACCCCAATCGGCTCCAGTGTTTCGCCCTGCAGGCATTCGTTGTACTGATGCTGGTTTTTTTGATTGGCTATTTCGATTTCCTGAGTAATAGTGGCAGCAAACTCTGTATCCTCCATGATAACAGCTGCAGCAGCCAGCAAACCATTCCACACGGGCCATAGTCCGCCATTGTGAAACTCATGTGGCCGGTTGCGGAAGGTATAGGCATAATTATTTTCCAATTCCCGCATGTCCGGATCATCCGATTCAATACTGGGATAGAAAGAAGGCAACAATGCTTTTTTACGCAGGTAGATTCCCTGCATAAACTGAAATGCTTCCTTGTTTTCATCAGCAGCTCCTAGTCCCAGTAACAGCGCCAATGCATTGGCCTGCAAATCAAATTGGGGATATATTCTTGCCGGGTTAAAGCCCATCAGCCAATAGCCCTGGGGGGCCTGCTCCATCTGGTGTTTCAGGTTGCCGGCATACAAAGGACCTGCACCCAGGCGATTCCAGTAATTGATCTCAACTACTTCCCTTATCTGTGCTGCCTTGGCCGCCCAGCTTTCCTTTTCGAAAACCTGTGCTGCCAGTTGTAATGCCCAGATCCGCAACAACTGGTTAAAAAGAATATATCCGTGTTGAATGTATTCATCTGCCCAATCGCCACTCTGTGGCACATACAAGAGGTGTTTACCGTTATACTCCCAGGCATCCATAACCGAAAAACAGCGATCTACCTGTGGTAGAAATTGTTTGGCAAAAGCCGGGTCGTTCTGCAGCATTGCATACTGACATAAAGTGATCACTGCCCAGCTAGGATTATCAGCCCTTCCAACTGTTCCGCCATAACTAACGCCTCCGCCAATACTAACATTGGAAGGCATAAAACCACTTGGATGCTGGTGTGTGAAAATAGTATGAAGGGTGGCTTTTACCGCTTCAATCAGATCTGCTTCTCCACTCAACAGTGCTGCCATTGAATTCATGCTGCCATCGCGGGTCCAGATACGCCGGTAATTGTCGTGCTCTTGTAAACTGGCAACAAAACCATTCGGTGTGGAAGCTTTTTTTAAGATCCCGATGGATCGTTGGTATTCAGCTACATTGATCATCGTTAATGGGCGCTTGGTGATGGAATAGGAGTTTCAGTTAGGGGTAGGGGTTTGATCCGCAGGGTGGCCATCGCGGCTAAAAACAGCAGGCCTGCAGCAAAGAAGATGGCATTACCTGGCGCACTACTCAATATATTTTCATATACCCAACCAAAACTAAGGGTCTGCAGGATCATCGGAATCACAATCATCATATTGATGATACCCATATATACGCCATATTTTTCCTTGGGGATACTTCCGACTACCATCACATAGGGAATACCCATCATACTAGCCCAGGCGATTCCAAATCCAACCATCGGAAGGAATAGCAGGAAGGGTTGTTCAATAAAGGGGAAAATAAACAATCCCATGCTGGCTAGTAATAAACAGATGACATGTACCCATTTCGCACCCCATTTTCTTGCCAGCACAACCAGTCCGAATGCAGATAAGAAAGTAACGATATTGTAAAAGCCATTTACCTGTCCGGTTAGTACAACCGCATCTTCATAAGCGGGTCCACTACTATCTGTTTTAAAAACAGAGGCTGCAATACTGAGTGAAACATATTGCCAGTAACAGAACATCGCATACCATTGAAACAGGTAAACCAGGGCCAGTTTCCACATGATCGGTGGCATATGCCGGATGGCTTCCATGATTTCTTTAAAGGGTTCAAAAAATCCTTTGGGCCGGGCTCTAAGTTCAGCTAGTTCTTCCGGTGTGGGAGGTATTTCCGGTGTGGTTAATACCGACCAGAGTACAGATAGTATGGAGCAAACACCGCCTACAAAAAAAGAGCCGTACACCCAATAAGGAATGCCGGAAGATGAAGTGCCGGTAATGATATCTTTAAAAAAGCCAAGTGATAAATTCGCCAATGTGATACCAAGTCCGGTAAAGAAACTCTGTGTCAGAAATCCGGTTGGCTGTTGCCGGGCCGGAAGTTTATCTGCAATAAATGCCCGGTAAGGTTCCATCGCGGTATTGTTGGCGGCATCCAGGATCCAGAGCAATCCGGCTGCCATCCACAAGGCCCGGCTAAAAGGGAAAGCAAATAAGCAGATGCTGCAAAAGATGGCACCAATTAAAAAATAGGGTTTTCTTCTGCCCCAGCGGGGATGCCAGGTTCGGTCGCTCAGTGCCCCAATGACCGGTTGAATCAATAGGCCGGTCATGGGTCCCGCCAGGTTCAGGATGGGTAGTTCCTCCGGTTTGGCATCTAAGAAACTGTAAAGGGGATTGATAGCGGTCTGTTGCAGGCCAAAACTGTATTGAATGCCGAAGAAGCCTACATTCATATTGATGATCTGCCAGAAACTCAGGGAGGGTTTTTGAAACTGCATAAGCAATCGTTGGTACTTAAAAATAGTATTTCTGTTTGGGCGGGGACAAAGATCTCCACAGCAAACCGTTGCGTTATCTTTGTGCCATGATAAATCCCCTGATTGCCAGCCTTACCCGTAACCAAGGCAGTTTTCACCCTGTAGTTTCGTTTACTCCCGGTACTGATAAACTGGCTGCATTGAAGCTGACCCAAAATGGAGACTTACCAGAAGGCATAGCCGACAACCTGGATCGATTTGCGAGCTTTATGGAAAACCTTCGCGAAGTAAAACAAGCCCGTTACCTGATTGGGGGTTACAATGAACTGCGATTTATGTATAGTCGCAGTTCCCTTTTTGATGAGGGAGAAGAGCCCCGTCGGCTGCATATAGGAACCGATATCTGGGGACCTGCAGGCACACCTGTATATGCATTCATGGGAGGCATGGTACATAGTATTGGATGGAATGATCGGCTGGGAGATTATGGGGCTACGATTATTTTACTGCACCAGTTGGATGGCATACCATTTTATACCTTGTATGGGCATGTATCAAAACGGGATATTGATTCTCTGGCACCCGGACAATACATCAACCGCGGACAGGAATTTGCGCATTTTGGTGAGCCGGTGGAAAACGG
>JALOMU010000132.1 GCA_025455285.1 Flavihumibacter sp. | reverse complement strand
GCCCGTTTAGGTGTGCCTGCACATACCATTTCAACTTCCAAAATGGACAGTGAAAAATATTATCATACCGTAGATGATGAGTTTGAGACACTGGATATGGAAAACATGACCCGTATCATTCGTGCAATTGCTCTTAGTTCCAGAACCATTGTTGCGGGCACAGATACACCAACCAGGGTTGATACATCCAGTTTGCGTTGATGAGAATTGGTCATATAGCGGTTGCTTTTGTCCTTAGTTGTTTGCTGCTGACACAACGGGCTTCTGCACAGTTAGCTGTAGACAGTATCACCATAATGGAAGATATCCGCAGCTGGATGGAATACCTGACAACGGATCGGTTGAGAGGTCGGGTTGAGGGCTCTCCGCAAAATCAGGAAGTTACCAGGGCTATTGCTGATTATTTCTCCAGCCTGGGATTAAAACCTTACCTGGATAGTGGTCTGCTGCATACCTTTTACCGGGATAATACAGATACTTCCATTTCAACCAGTAATGTCATCGGATGGCTACCCGGTTCTGAAAAACCCGAAGAATTCATTGTGCTTTCTGCACATTTTGATCATGTTCAGGTTGGGTTTTACAATAAAACCGATAAAATCTACAACGGGGCAAATGATAATGCATCCGGTACATCTGTATTGCTGGCAATAGCAAAACAACTGGTACTAACAGGTCCGCATAAACGAAGTATTCTTTTTTGTGCATTTAATGCAGAAGAAGCCGGACTAATAGGATCCGCCGACTTTGCCGAAAAAATCAACCCAGCGCAAATAGTTGCCGGTATTAACCTTGAAATGCTGGGTTATCCGCAGTATGGCAGGCAAGCTGTTATGCTGACGGGCATGTACAATTCAGATTTATACAAGATTTTACGCAAACGTGCAGAAGGAGCCTCTATACGCTTTCGGAGAGAACGTGGTGATCTGTTTGAACGTTCTGATAATTATTCCCTGGCTAAAAAGGGCATTCCTGCACACACTATTATGGCAAGTGATGACCGGGAAACCTGTTATCATCGTCCCTGTGATGAATTAAAGCGTATGAACATTCCCAATATGGCCGCGCTTACAAAAGGTATCATCTATATGATGGAAGGCTTGCTGGATGGTTCAGAAACACCAACGAGAATCAGGGTGCAGTAGCACTGAGGGCATGAATGGCGGCACTCATTTCACGGATTAGTCCCGGATCTTTTTCAATCGCGTTGCCCACTACGATCAGGTCTGCACCTGCCCGGCAATTCCGGTAGGCTTTCTCAGGATCGGTAATTCCACCTCCAATAATAAGCGGAACTGTGATCTGTTCTGCAACTGCGGCAATCATGGATTCCCGGATGGGGATTCGGGCTCCGCTGCCGGCATCCATATAAATGAGTTTCATTCCCAGCATTTCACCGGCCAATGCTGTACAAAGCGCAATTTCATTTTTATCGGATGGAATAGGGCTTGCATTACTGATATAGGAAACCGTGGTAGGCGCACCACCATCAATTACCATGTATCCGGTACTCATGATTTCCAGGCCACTTTGTTTTACAAAAGGGGCGCTGATTACATGTTGTCCGATTAATAACTCGGGATTTCTGCCCGAGATTAATGAGAGGTAAAGCAGCGCATCGGCATACCGGGAAATTTGGGACGGACTGCCTGGAAAAAGAATAACCGGAATATCGGTAAGAGACTTGATCGCCTGAATACACTCATCCAGGTGATTGGAGATTACCAGGCTGCCACCAACCAGCAGATAATCAACCCGGGCATCCAGGGCAAGTTGCACCAGGGCCGGAATTTCAGCAGGCCGGACTTTATCCGGGTCGATCAGTACGGCAAAAGATTTCTGTTTTGCCTGCTTGCTATTTTGTATCTGTTGATAGATGCCTTTTTGCATTCAAAAGGTAATGGCTAGGGGCAAAAATGCAAAAAAATGCTGGTATGCCCAATTGTGCTTAGAAACGGGTGTAGACAGCCAACTGAATTACATGGTTATTAACAAAGGCATCAGCCCGTCCTTTTACATGTTGATTCAGGTAGCCCAATTCCACATCAATGGTAGGCTGGATGCGGTACCCGGCGCTTAGTAACAAGCGGTTCTGATCAAAGATTTTTCCATTCACAGGTGTTTTATCCCCAAAATTGAACATCACTTCATTTTGCAATCCGGCAAACAAGCCTTTCTTAAATGGAAATTCCTGTTTGACTGGAATGACAGTCCGGAAAAAATACCGGAACCGGTTCGCATAGGTATTACCGTCAGCCGAAAGCTTGTAGTTCTCAATGAACGGCTGCATTAAAAAGCGTTGTTCGAGACGAAACCTATGGGTGATGGTGTTTTTTCCAATGATGGGATGTGTATAAAGGGCCTGTTGCCAGAGTCGGTGTTCCGGTAAGTAGCCGGTAACGGTAACTGGTTCGTCTGCAGGCCCGGTTAGAAAAAAACTACGCCGGTTTGTTATATATCCATACCCTGCAGTCAGTACCAGGCGATCGGTTAAGTGATAATTCAGTCCGGGACGCAATAGCAGGGTAGACATGGTGGAGTACTGATCACCCGAGCGCCACTGCGCATCAAAATGGATACTGAATTTTTTATTGATTTTGGTGGTGGTAAAAGCTGCCAGCCAGGTGGTATTGATAGTTTGGGCCTTTACCAGTAAGGAAGAGACCAAAAACAGGAAAATCAGAGTGTAAGTGCGCATCATAGAACCTTAACTTTGTAAAGAGCAGGCAAGATAACAAAGGATTTTGTAGGGAACCACCAAATAATTTTTTCCTGAAGTGGTGGATTTTGACGCAAATCCAGCAGGAATAAGGATAATGAAATAATCCCCATCCTTTATCCACATAGGTGGATATTTCCGGGTCGGAATTTAGGTTGGAGGCAGCTATTTTCGTTATTCACGATCTCCTCATGGAGATTTAAAGATTACATAACACAAAATCTAATAAAATATTGTATGGCCAGCAAAAAAACAGCCGTAAAGGGGCTTGAGTTCCCCCGTCGCTTTACACGCGACGATGTGTCTGTATTCGACCAGTTTGAATACGACTACCGGACTTCCATTATCCGCAACCCTAGCGGAGAGGTAGTGTTTGAAATGAACAACGTGGAGGTTCCGAAAGGCTGGAGTCAGATTGCTACCGATATCCTGGCGCAGAAGTATTTCCGAAAAGCGGGTGTTCCTCAGCCGGATGGCAGCCTGGGTCGCGAAACTTCTTCCAAGCAGGTAGCTCACCGTATGGCGCATTGCTGGCGCGTTTGGGGTGAACGTTATGGCTATTTTGCATCTGAAAAAGATGCGCAGGTTTTTTACGAAGAACTGGTTTATTCCATTCTCGATCAGGCCTGTGTTCCTAACAGCCCACAGTGGTTCAATACCGGCTTGTATGAGTGTTATGGCATTGCTGGTAAACCCCAGGGGCATTATTATGTAGACCAGCTGGATGGTCAGCTCAAGAAATCAACCTCCGCTTATGAGCGTCCGCAGCCCCATGCCTGCTTTATCTTAAGTGTGGAAGATGACCTGGTGAATGAAGGTGGTATCATGGATCTCTGGGTTCGGGAAGCCCGGATCTTCAAATATGGTTCCGGTGTAGGAACCAATTTCTCCAACGTACGTGGCGAAGGAGAGAAACTCAGCGGTGGCGGTACTTCATCCGGACTGATGAGCTTCCTGAAAATTGGTGACCGTGCTGCAGGTGCTATAAAAAGTGGTGGTACTACACGCCGTGCCGCCAAGATGGTATGCCTGGATCTGGATCATCCTGAAATTGTACAGTTTGTAGACTGGAAAGTAGAAGAAGAGAAAAAAGTAGGTGCGCTTATTGCTGCTGGTTATGCCAGTGATTATGAGGGAGAAGCCTATCGTACGGTAAGCGGACAAAATTCCAACAACTCTGTTCGTATTCCCAATAGCTTTTTTGAAAAACTGGAGAACAACGAGGACTGGGAACTCAAAGCCCGCAGCGATGGTCGAGTGATGAAGAAAGTGTCTGCCCGTGAGCTTTGGAATAAAATCTCCTATGCGGCATGGCGTTGTGCGGATCCTGGTACACAGTATGATACTACGATCAATGAGTGGCATACTTGTCCGGAAGGAGGTCCTATCCGTGCTTCCAACCCCTGCTCCGAGTACATGTTCCTCGATAACACAGCTTGTAACCTGGCATCCGCCAACCTGATGAAATTCTTCAACAAGGACAATAATATATTCGATGTAGAAGGATACGCATACAGCTGCCGTCTTTGGACTGTAGTGTTGGAGGTTTCTGTACTGATGGCGCAATTCCCATCCAAGGAAGTGGCGCAATTGAGCTTTGATTACCGAACACTCGGACTTGGATTCGCTAACCTTGGAACCATGTTGATGGTAAGCGGTATACCTTATGACAGTGAAGAAGCCCGTGCTATTGCAGGAGCGATTTCTGCAATCATGACTGGTGTGGCTTATAAAACATCGGCTGAGCTGGCCCAGATTCTTGGACCATTTGCCAAGTACAATGAGAACAAGGAGCATATGCTAAGGGTAATGCGCAATCACCGCGCTGCTGCTTATGATGCTTCTGAAGCATACGAAGGATTGAGCATCAAGCCTCAGGGAATACAGGCGAAATACTGCCCGGATTACCTGCTGAAAGCTGCTACCAAAGCCTGGGATGAAGCAGTTCAACTGGGTGAGAAACATGGTTATCGCAACGCACAAACAACTGTGATTGCACCAACCGGTACCATCGGTCTGGTTATGGATTGTGATACCACTGGAGTAGAGCCTGATTTTGCCCTGGTGAAATTCAAGAAACTGAGTGGTGGTGGTTATTTCAAGATCATCAACCAGTCTGTTCCTGCAGCACTGAAAAATCTTGGTTATTCAGAAAAAGAAATTGATGCTATCATTAAATATGCAGTAGGTGCAGCCAGCTTCTCCGGAGCTCCTTTTATCAATCACCAGACACTGAGTGAAAAAGGATTTATCGCGGAAGAAATCAAGAAGCTGGATGATGCAGTGAAGGCCGCTTTTGAAATCGGATTTGTTTTCAACAAATACAGTCTCGGTGAAGCCTGCCTGGAGCGTTTAGGATTTACTGCAGATCAATACAACGACTGGAATTTCAACCTGCTGGAAGCACTCGGATTTACCGATGAGCAGATTGATGCAGCAAATGATTATGTATGTGGTACCATGACTGTTGAAGGTGCGCCTTATCTGAAGCAGGAACACCTGGCAGTATTTGATTGTGCCAACAAATGTGGTAAGAAAGGTGAGCGTTATATCCATGCACATGGACATATCCGGATGATGGCGGCGGTTCAACCCTTTATCAGTGGTGCGATTTCCAAAACCATCAACCTGCCGAACGAAGCAAAAGTGGAAGAGATAGCGGATTGTTATCTGCTGAGCTGGAAACTTGGATTGAAAGCGAATGCGCTTTACCGTGATGGTTCCAAACTTAGCCAGCCGCTGAGCAATAAGAGCGATAAGAAGAAAAAAGATACCGACGAAAAAGAAACTGAGGTAAAGGAAGAGAAAGCAACAAGTTCAAATATTATTGATCTTGGTAAACTTACAGTAGATGATTTATTGGAAGAAGTGCAGAAGCGGGTACAGTCATCTCCTGATACTAAATTGAAGCGTCAACTGGCAAGAATTGTTGAACGCCGTACGCTTCCAGCTAAACGCAGGGGTTATACGCAGAAAGCGAAGATCAATGGTCAGGCGCTCTTTGTAAG
>JALOMU010000131.1 GCA_025455285.1 Flavihumibacter sp. | reverse complement strand
AGGTTCCATTCCCCGATACCGTAAACCACTTCACGATACACAGAATAAACCCCAAATAACAACAGTAATACAGAGATGGTAAAACCGATCTTCCATAACCTGGAAGGAGCCGCTTCAATTGGCCGAACGATGTCTTCTGTTACATCGTGATAAGTCTTAGCACCTGTTACCAGTGGCTCTCTAACTTGCGATTCGTATCTTAATAATGCCATATCGTATAAGCATTTAGCGTCGGCTCTAACCCCTTCGCTTGTTGGTTTTTATAAGTTCAGTTTCTTCTTTCTTCTACTTTCTTTTCCGTCTCACTTCTCACTTCTAAATTCTCACTTCTAAATTCTCACTTCTAAATTCCTAATGGTGTCCTCCTTCAGCCGCATGTCCACCCTCATTCATAAAATGAGGTTTTCCATACTGCTCATGCGCACTGATTTCACCTGTATTCCGAACCTTGGCCAGGTAGCTCACATTCGGTAATACGTGGATCTGCTCCTGCACATAGAAGAGGCGGTTCTTGTTATCAGCGCGGTGTTTGGACACTGCACTTTCAGCATTGTTCACATTACCGAATACAATTGCATCGGCAGCACAAGCCTGCTGACAGGCGGTTTTAACATCACGATCTTCCAATGGGCGACCAGCTTTTTTCGCAGCCAGTTTTCCTTCCTGGAGACGCTGAACACAGAAAGAACATTTTTCGATTACACCACGGCTACGGACAGTAACATCCGGATTCAGTACCATGCGGGTCAGGTCATCGTTCATCATCAGGATCACATCATTCTCACCCTTACCTCCTACCATATTGTCTCCGAAACTGTCTGCTCCTGTATAGTCAGCCCAGTTGAAGCGACGTACTTTATAGGGACAGTTATTGGCGCAATATCTTGTACCGATACAACGGTTATAAGTCATTTGGTTCAGTCCTTCAGAACTATGGTTAGTAGCAGCAACCGGACAAACGTTCTCACAAGGAGCATTATCACAGTGCTGACACATCATCGGGTCTGGATGCTGTTCGGATCATTGGGATCACCTGCGAAATAGCGGTCAATACGCAACCAGTGCATATCATGCGCACGCAATACTTCAGGCTTACCTACAACTGAAACGTTGTTCTCTGCCGTACAGGCAACCACACAGGCACCACAACCATAACAACTGTTCAGGTCAATGCTCATTCCCCACTTGATACCCGGTTTATCAAACACCGGATAAATGGTGCCATCCTTCTCATAGTTCTCCAATCCACCCCATGGCTCAAGCTCTTTCGCACGGGCATCCAGGATCTTGGTTGGATTTTTTGTATAATCAGCGAGAGTGATTTCTTTGATCACCTCATAACGACCCTCATAGGAGCTGTGTGTTTGCGTCGTGGCAATTTTATATTCACCAGCAGTTTTCTCAACTGTAACCGCTGCTGTATACTGAACCGTTGTGCCGTTGGAAACGCCAAACTTGTATGCGTTTTTACCTACTCCCGCGGCTGCCCTGCCAATAGCTTCTGCACGACCGTAACCAACAGCCAGCGCAACTGTATCAGCCTGCATACCCGGAATGATCAATACCGGCAATTCTTCTTCTTTATTGCCCAGCTTAATTTTTACAACCGGCTTCTTGGGGAAAGCTTCGTACTCATCCGCCTGGGTTGGATTGGTAATATCAATACCAAACATACTCTTTCCCAGCGCAGGAGAAACCATCAGGTAGTTGTCCCAGGTAGCACGTGTAATCGGATCAGGTGTTTCCTGTAACCAGGGGTTGTTCGACTGACGGCCATCGGTAAACGTAGCTTTCTGGTAGATTACCAGTTCAGTTCCACTGGATTTTTTTGCAGATCCAACTGCCGCAACTGCAGCAGCAACAGATCCGCCATTAAAACTCGGGAAGCCCATAATCATGGCAGGTGATTCCACAACACCATCCTGAAGTGCTTTCAGATACGTATTGTCTCCACCTAAACGGGTAGTCCAGAAGTTTTTGAAATAATCAGCATAGCTTACTGCACTGCCACTCCATTTCAGGAGATTATCCTGCCACTGCCTTGTCTTAAACAAGGGCGCAATAGTCGGCTGCAGCATGCTGAAATAACCAGCTTTTTGCTCAGCATCACCCCAGCTCTCCAGGTAATGATTTGCTGGCAATACATATTTGCAGAGCTCAGTGGTTTCATCCATTTTTTCATTGAAAGAAACCGATACCCGTACTTTTTTCAATCCGGCAATGAACTTTTCCGCATCGAAATAATCGTATGCAGGATTCACATCGTATACTAATACCGCACCCACAGATCCGGCATTCATTTCTTCTACCAGCTTAGCAAACTCGGCATCAATACCTGCTTTGTTCTGCAGCTTGCTCACGAGATCAATAGTTGTTCCGTAAGACCCAACCGCATCGTTGATCGCATTTACGATCAGCTGAACATTCACATCATTGCTGCCAGCTACTACCAGCGCCTGGCCTTTGTTGGCAGCCAGGTCCTTCGCAGCCTGCTCGATTCCCTTTTTCAGTGCAGCATCGCTTATACCAGCAGCACCCTGACCATTGATAGCAGAGAGCAGAGCCGCAGCAACAGCACCTGTTTCAGAAGGACGATGAGTATAACGATCATCGGCATTTGCTCCGGTCATGCTAAGCATGGATTCAAACTGATAATGCTTGCTCATGGATGGATTTTTGGGATCCACCTTACGACCGCGTGTATAACCATGCTGGAATTCAACCGGGTTCAGCCAGGTTCCCAGGAAATCAGCTCCCAGACTCACAATTACCTTTGCCTTGTCAAATGCATAAGAGGGTATCATGCGGCTTCCAAAACTTGCTTCATTGGCCAGCAGCATACCACTGTAGGAAATTCCATCATACTGAACATGACGGGATCCGGGATATTTCGCCAGGAACTCTGCAATTACAGCTTTGGAGGAAGGAGAGTTAACGGTGCTGGTTAAGAGTACAACAGGTGCACCATTTAAACCGGCCAGCGCTTCGCCCACCATTTTATCAAAAGCATCAAATGTGCTTACTTCTTTTTTGTCGGCCATCGGGAAACGCAGACGAGCCGTATCATACAGGTCGAGTACAGATGCCTGCACCTGGGCTGTGGTAGCACCTTTTGACCAGCTGGACAGTTCGTTTCCTTCGATTTTAATCGGACGACCATCGCGAACCTTTGCAACAACTGGAATCGCATTACCACCCGCTACAAACGTTGTAGCATAATAGTTAGGTACTCCCGGAATAGCATCAACCGGACGGTTAACAAATGGGATCGCCTTTTTTACAGGCATTTCACAACTAGCAGCTACTGCAGCTGCAGCCGTGCTGAAACCAACGTATTTAAGGAAGTCGCGGCGAGGAGTGGTGGCAGAACCCAGCCCTTTGTCATCGAGTCCTTCAAAGGGTAACTCTTCTTTGAACTCATCCTGTGCATTTTGCTGATGTGCTGCTGAGTTGTTCAACTCTCCGAAACTTTGCCAGTACTTTTTTTGCTCCATATACCAAACCCCGGAAGGGGTGCTGATTTTGGTGATAAAAAATGGTTTATTGAGATGCTATTCTATTAATAGTGACATTTCTGACACTCTGTACCGCCGATGCTTTCAACGGTTACACTATCCATCTTTCCACTCTTCAGATCGTTGTGGAATTTTTCGTAAATGCTGTAGAACTTGTTGTCTTCAAACTGCACTTTGGTTTCCCTGTGACAGTTTATACACCAACCCATGCTTAGATCAGAATACTGATATACTTCACCCATATTCTGGATTTCACCATGACAAGTCTGACAGGCAACTTTTCCTGCTTTTACGTGCTGGGCGTGGTTGAAATATACATGGTCAGGCAGGTTGTGAATCTTCACCCACTCAATCGGCTTGGGCTCGTTCACATATTTCTTTTGATCCGGATCCCAGCCTGTATAAGAATAAAGCTTTTTAATTTCTGCAGTACCATCTACTTCCGTACCATCTTCTCTGTACAATTTTTCACCGGCATATTCATTAATCGCCATGTGACAGTTCATACAGGTGTTCAGTGAAGGAATATTGGCATGCTTGCCTTCCTGGGCACCACTGTGACAGTACAGACAGTTGATCTGGTTGGTACCCGCATGCACTTTGTGAGAATAATAGATAGGTTGCTCCGGCTGATAATCCTTGGAACGACCCAGTCCTACCGCACCCTGAATGGTGTAATAACCACCTACTATAAAGAGTACCACCGCAAACAGCGCGATATAAGCTTTGTTACGATAGAAGGGAACGGGCTCATAGGAAGGAATACCTTCTTTTTCATCACTGAGGCGCTTCAGGTTGGAGTTCACCTGCAGCAACACCAGCACGATAATCGCCAGGATCAGGGTTAATACCCCGAAAATCAGGGAGTTATCGCTTTCAGCTGCAGCTGCTTGTACCCCTGCTTCCCCTGTTCCTGTAGCAGCACCAGGTGCTGGTACAGAATTAATATAGGTAATCATGGCGCCGATCTCCTCATCCGTCAGGTTCGGGAAGAGGTTCATCGCTGTTTTATTCCAGGTAAGATACAGGTCATTGAAGTATTTGTTACCGGATTGCAATACTGCCTGACTGTTACGAATCCAGGCGTACAACAGCTTTTTGTCGGGAACGCGCTCCTCGATTCCAGCCAGGGCCGGACCAGTAAGATTTTTATGAACCGCGTGACAGGAAGCACAGTTCTGCTGAAACAAAGCCTTTCCATCCTGTGCAAATACGCCCTGATCGAAACAAAGCACGGTCAAAACTGAAAGAATGAGTGCTACTCTCTGCAAGATCGATCTATAGTGAATCATAAGCTGGAAATATCGTTGGTAATGTTAAAATGCCTCAATTCGGGGGCAAAAATATGACACGTTATTGACAATCTATCAACATCTCCAATTTTTTTTTAGCCGCGCGGGGCTTGCTTTTCAACGAATTGTGCAATTTTTCAAATGGTAATTACTTGCCATTCGTAAACGCTTTTGTTCAAGTTATTCCAGTTTCTTTGCAGCATGTTTGAAAAGCTTCAGAAGAAGTGGAAGGTCAACGGTTGGCAGTTGCTCGCCATCCTGTGCACTTTTGCCATTGGAGGTAGTCTAACCGGTATAGTCGGCCGCAAAATCCTGCAACAGCTTCCGGAACTGCACCCTCTGGGCTGGACCCTACTCTATATTATTACGATGACCCTCATCTGGCCACTGATGGTAGTGCTGGTCAGCATTCCCTTCGGCCAGTTCCCTTTTTTCAAAAATTATTTACTCCGAATCTTCCAAAAGATGACAAACACCCCCTCCTCCACTCCCCCCTCCTCCATTCCTCCATCCTCCATTCCCCCCTCTTCCATTCCCCCCTCTTCCATTCCTCCCTTCTCCCTTGCCATCTTCGCCTCCGGCACTGGATCCAATGCCCAGAAAATCATAGAACATTTCCGCAACCACCCCTCCATTCGGGTAGCCCTGGTTGTAAGTAATAAGGCCACTGCCGGCGTACTGGACAAAGCAGTAGCAGCTGGCATTCCTACCCTGCTCATTGAAAAAGAACGCTTTTTCCGGGGCGATGGCTTTGTAGCAGAACTGACCAACCATGGAATCGACTTCATAGTACTGGCGGGCTTTTTGTGGAAAGTACCACCCTCCCTGATCCAGGCCTATCCCTCCCGGATGATCAATATCCATCCCGCCCTGCTGCCCAAATATGGTGGCAAAGGCATGTACGGAAATTTTGTTCATGAAGCCGTCATCGCCGCAGGAGAAAAAGAATCCGGAATAACCATCCACTATGTAGATGAACAATACGATCACGGTGGTACTATCTTTCAGGCAACCTGCCCTGTATTTCCAGAAGATACTCCGGAAGCCCTTGCCAACCGGATTCATGAACTCGAACATCAGCACTTCCCTGCTGTTATTGAATCGGTAATTCTTAGCAAACTCGTTAAAAATCAATCCTCCTGATCTAATTTTCAGGTTTTGGTTGTACCCTTGTAACCCTGGATGAACTGGTTCGGTTCCATATTAGTATTGCTTTGCCTCCTCCTGGCAAATCTCCTGCAAGCCCAGGTGCGGGTAAGCGGCACTGTATATGAAATGAACAAACTTTTCCCTATGGGTTCTGTGAGCGTACTGACCAGTAGTGGAAAAGGAACCGTTACAGATTCCTCCGGGCGCTACAGCATTGTTGTCAACGAAAAAGATTCTATTTATTTTTCCTACCTGGGAAAAGCCACACCCAAATATGCTGTCAACAGCATTCAGTCACTTTCTCAATTCGATATATCCCTTCACGTCAACGTTACCACCCTTCGCGAAATCAGGGTGATGCCTAAAGACTACCGCATCGACAGTATGCAGAATCGGCAGGATTATGCAAAAGTGTTCGATTATAAAAAACCAGGACTGGCGCTGTCTTCCGCCAACCCGGCCTCCGGCAACTTTGGCGTAGGACTTGATATCAATGAACTTATCAACATGTTCCGCTTCCGGCGAAACAGGAGCATGGCTGCTTTCCAGGATCGCCTCCTGGCAGAAGAGCAGGATAAATATGTCGCCTATCGTTTCTCCCGTGCTAAAATTATCAAGATAACCGGGATCACCGGCCCCGACCTGGATACCTTCTATCGCTACTATGCCCCTCCTTATGAAGCAGTGGTGGCCGCCTCAGAGTATGAATTGCTCGAGTACATGAAGAAAGCGGGAGAACAATACAAACGGATTCGTGCCATGGGTGGAAAAATTTCAGG
>JALOMU010000130.1 GCA_025455285.1 Flavihumibacter sp. | reverse complement strand
ATAACAGGTGTGTACACTGTTCCAAATGACCAGTATTCCCAATTCAACAAGCGTATAAAAAAGGGGCGGTGGAGTACCTTTTGCAATAAATTCATGAAGAGAGTTCAGAAAGTGAAAGAGCGTCCAGCCGGAATTCAAATTGTTCCCGGCTTTGCAGGTCAGTATAATACATACAGGCGGTATCTCTGTTCCATTCCATGCAGGTTATACTGACTGTCAGCATTTCATTGCGTCGGTTCATAAGCAGGTCGTTTTCCTGATCTCCCTCACCGCCGAATTCGTGAAAACGTAGTACAGAACTGGCATTGAGATCTGGATTTTCGCTTAGCCAATTGGTAAACCAGGATTTTCTTCTTTCAATTGTAGAAGGGTCGTACAAAGTAACGGAAGACCAGATATGCGGATCCGAGGCTGGTAATTGGCGGCTATATTTCTGGGCACCATCCCAGCGATTTTCCTGAAGAATTCCATCCTGAAAAGTGATCACCGTAAAAGGCTCAATCTTGTCCAGTTGAACAGCTTCAAAACCTTCGATTAATTGATCAGCCGAACAGATTTCGAGGAAAATCAGTCCCCTGCTTTTCCTATAGGGATAAGCCGGTTCGTGTTTGACCCAACCACCATTTAGTAAAACTGCCATCTGACCATTGGGTTTCATGGCAATCCAGGAACCTTGTGCATCCGGATCCTTTGGAAACAGGAGCGAACTACCGTTTACCTGGTACCATTTGGGAGGAATGGCACGGGCTCTTTGAATTTTTTCATCCCTGTTGGAACAAATCAGGGCCCCGCCGGGAACCGGAATGAAACTCACTGTGCACATGAACGTCTGTACTTGATGGTGGAAGATGCAACCCCAAAGCCTTCAGGAATAGTGATTCCTGAAATTTCCAGCAGTCCAACTTTTATGAGCGCCATATGATGAATGGTATGCTCCAGGTTATAAGCAATTTCGCGGTAAAAATTAGTATCGAGATGAACCAGTTCCCTTGTATTGGTATCAAACCCGGCACAGAGGTGTAGGGATTGGTTGGGTTGGTTAACCGCTTTTTCAATAGTTGCCAATAATTCAGCAGCGAAATCCTTATCCGATTCGATCCGGACATCCCTTTGCCGGGACTCATAATTAACCAATCTGGCCTCCAATCCATTCAGCAAACATTGATACATCTCAATAATATGGCGGGTATGCTGACCGATAGTAGCACCTGATAAGTTAACACAGGGTTGGGTGTATTGGGCATCGGTCAGTTGATCCATAACATCTGTCATCTGACCAAATGCATTCTGAACAGCTAACTGTAAATGCATGAATTTAAAATCTTGGTTTCGAATTTAGTCTTTTTATGATTTCCATAATTTTTCGATTGAATTATTGTTGGGCCAGTACTTTCAGTCGAACGGTTACCTCATCTGCGAGGGTTAGGCTACCGGAACCAATGTTAAAATCCCTTCGGTTCAGGGTAAAACTACCTTCAAAAAAGAAGCCATTTTTTTGGGGTTTGGCTGAAAAAGTCAAAGGGAATGTTTTGCTGACTCCTTTTACTGTTACTCTAGCTGTCATGATATACGTTTCCGGTTTACCTGCGGATTTAACCTGGGTGCCCACAATGGAAATAACCGGGAATTTTTCAACATGAAAATACTTGTCGCCCCGGAGGTGCCGGTTTCGCATATTGATGCCTGTTTCTATTGTAGCAGCATCAACCGTAACATTCATGGCTGACTCTGTGATCTTGGTGGGATCAAACCTGATTTCGCCTTTTAGCCCTTTGAAACTTCCATCTACCCCCGAGCCAAAGTTATTAATTACAAAACTGACGGCGCCGGGGCCATCAACTGGATGTAGTAACTGTGCCACCAGGAAATACGGTGCCAGCATAAAAAAAACAAACAGAACCCTAAACATATACTCTAATTTAAGGAATAACTGACTCCGATACCCAGGAGATTCGCTTTGTTCCTGAACCGGTCATTTGGTTCGGGTAGTTGCTGGATCCTTGTATTGGTTTTGTATTCAGCAAAATAAAACTGGTAAACAGCACGAATACTCCATTTTTCTTTCAGCCTGTATTGAAAGAAGAGTTCTGAATTCAGGGATCCTTTATCCAGATCTCCTGTAAGCAGGAGGTTAAATGGTACAGGCTTTGCTTCGGTTGTCTCTTGTCTTCCATCTGAAGTAAATACTGCTGCTGAAGTTCTTCCAACGGAAAAACCGACCAGGTCGATATTGATTCCAGCCCGAAACCGTTTGCCAATCTGGTGTGCTACCTGAACGGCTGCATTCATGGAAAAAACAAGCGGGCGTTGCACATTCAGGGTATCCCAATTTTCAGTTTCCTGGGAAGAGAATACAACCAAAAACGGAGCAGAACTTCCACGTGCAATACTTGCCGGTGCCGTCCAGAAATCCTTTTTATTTCCAATGTAGGATGTTATTCTCGGACCAATTCCTATTTCCAGTCGCTTTTTTTTACCCAGTTGCCAATGATGCCACCCAGCAATACTAATGGTAGCCTGTGAACTTCCCGCAGCTATAGAAAGATCAACAGAAGGTCTGAGTTGGTTCTGAGCCTGAACCTTACTTATCATAAAAACCAATAAAATGGTTAGAACATGTTTCATACCTGAGGTTTAAAAATTGATGTAATAAATTAAGAAAGCCTTGCTACTCCAAACAGAACGGAAAACTGCTGACACCAAATCAGGACATAAGGAAATTCTTTCGGATCAGGCATGCCTGATATAGCATAAACCTGCTGACCATTAGTAGATTTTAAATTCCCCAGGTTCACAAACTGAGCGGCAGCCTGATTACTCGCCAGGTACAGTTTCAAGTCGGGTCCGGGATCTGTTGAAAAATTTTTTAAAATCAAATACCATTTTCCCTGTGCAGAAACTATCCTGACCTTTCCACTAGTGGGATGTGCTGCACTTACAAAGTCGCCACCATATAATTCAACGCTATTTGCCGGAATGATATCATTCGATGTATCAGAGGCCGTTTCTTTTTCCTTTGAACAGGAAATGAACAAAAAAGTAAATAATACCCAAAGCAGTGTTGATTTCATGACTTTTTTATTTTTGATAGTAAAGAATAAAATTTCTCTCTTTCCAACCATAGTAAAACAAAACAACAACCAAATACCAGGCATGCATAAACGAAAAGCAGGACATCTCCGTTAAATACAATACCAAGGATTGAGAGATGGGAAAAAATTGCTCCTGCCATAGTACCTGCTCCCCAAAGGGCACCATAACGTGTGACCGGAGGCCAGAGCAAAAGAATCGAGGTTATTAGTTCCAATATGCCGGTTAAAATACGCCCCCAGGGTTCGATTCCGAGTGTTGTAAACAACAAAACTGATTCAGGATGTGCAGTAAATTTGAAGAGAAGCGTTTGTAATAAAAGCAGGGCCGCAATAATTCGGCAGCTCCATTGTATCCATTTCTTTTTCATGTTTGGTTGTGTTGAACTTATTGAATGAGCTTTTCCCAGTTACTATCTCCCTGTCTTTTTAAAGCAGCTTCATTTTTATTCCAGCTTGTCAGGGTAGGCAAACGCACACCAGCCACCATAGGAAGGTTCATAGGATGCCGGCGATTTACGAAAGAGCTCGCGGTTGGCTGAACTTTCAAAATACCAGAGAGCGCCGCCATGCGATAAGGACAATGTTTGTTTGCCCCGGACAGCTTTTTTTTGTGTGTGATAGGCAACTGCATCGTACCCTTGCAAGGCGATTCCTTTTTCCAGGTTCCAATGAAGATTTGAAGACTGAGCACTCGCAAACTGGTTGAATATCAAGACCAGTACCATAACAATAATTGACTTCATAGCTTTAGTTTACTACTAAAACTAGCAAGCTTCCATTCGATTCCTTGTCAGCTAGCCGACAGATGCTAGCTTTTGCAGGGCATTAACATTTGGAAGAATAATAAGGCTGCGTGAAAATGTGACCAGTCCGGCTGTTTCGAGTTCTGAGATGGTCGTGCTTACGGTTTGGCGGGAAGCCCCTATTAACTGGGCAATATCTTCATGGCGCAAAAAATTGGGGATGCTGGCTGTATTCCCCTGAAGGTTTTCCTTATCCAGTATCAGCAGAAAAAAACCGGCAAGCCTTGTTTTTACATCTTTATGCAGCAGACTGATCAATCTGCTTTCCACCCGTCTCATTTGTTGACCTACGAGTTTTCCGTAGCTTAGAGCAATACGTGGGTTGCGGTTCAATAACTTTTCAAAATCATCAATATTAAAGGCACACAAACTAACATCACCCTTATAGGCCTGAGCAAACTCGCCGTTAAGATTGTTAGGTTCCAATGTAATTTGTCCAAATACTTCACCTTTTCGTATGATTTCTTTTACAACCTCCCTCCCATGCTTATCTATATACCCAATTCGAATAAAACCGTCTTTCAAAAAATAAATTTTGTTGTGGTGATGAGATTCAAAATAGAGGTATTCGTTGCGTTTTGCTTCCTTAAAATGATGAATAAGATTTAACTCCTCATATTCTTCATCTGATAAATCAGACCAAAGGTTGTAATTACGTATTAACAGCAGCTGATCCGTTGCACCCATTCATTGAACAGTTTACGGCAATTTACCTAAATTCTGCTCTACAGTTGCAGGGAGATTTCATTCAATTCCTCTAGATTTACATAAAATTGCGTTTACTATGCAGGTACCAGCGGCGAACAGCCCGAAATCTTATTCTGGGTAGGCTGTGCAGGAAGTTTTGATCAGCGTGCTCAAAAAATCACCAAAGCCTTTGTTCATATATTAAACACAGTTGGCGTTCGTTTTGCCATACTGGGAAAGGAAGAAATGTGTACCGGTGACCCTGTCCGCAGAGCAGGAAATGAATTCATGTTTCAGATGATGGCCTACCAGAATATCCAGATACTGAATGGATATGGCATTAAGAAAATTGTTACCACCTGCCCGCATTGCTTTAACACACTTAAAAATGAATATCCCGAGTTGGGTGGAAACTATGAAGTCGTACACCATGCCACCTATCTCCAGGAACTGATTGATGCGGGGAAAGTGCGGTTAAAAGAAGGTAGTGGTTATAAAGGGAAAAAAATCACTTTCCACGATAGCTGTTACCTGGGAAGAGCAAATAATATTTATGAAGCACCACGTAAAGTATTGGAAGCCCTGGATGCAGAACTGGTGGAGATGAAACGATGCCGAAGTAACGGACTCTGCTGTGGGGCCGGTGGTGCACAGATGTTCAAAGAAGAAGAAAAAGGAACAACCCGGGTAAACTGGGAACGCACCGCAGAAGCCATAGAAACCGGCGCTACGGTGGTAGCTTCGGCTTGTCCATTTTGTAATACCATGATGACAGATGGTATTAAAAACAAAGAGAAGGAAGACAGCATGCAGGTATTGGATATAGCGGAATTAATTGCATCCAGTTTATAAAAAAGCCCCTCATCCCGAGAGATAAGGGGCTAAACCAACCGTCCTGCTAAGCTTTTATTTCCTTACTTATTTTTTAGAGTCTGTATTTTCATCCACTTTTGCGGTTAGGCGATTGACAGCCTTAATGCCCACAAATCGTACTTTTTGTTTGGCGATTTCACGGTTATCAGCACCTGCAAGATCTTTTTCAATTTCATTTTTACGATTATCAAGTGCTTCGTAAAGTACTTTAATTTCGTCCCAGTCTTCACGTGTATAACGATCCTTATTTCTTTCTACGGTATTTACAAAGTTCACATATACTTCTTTCGCATTGCCAGCCGTTACCCAGGCAAATGACAAATCATTGCCAACTTTACCTGCACCAAAAAGTTCATCCCGCATGGTTTGCTTTGATTCTATGGCTTTTATATTCGACTCAAATTTGGTTCTGAGTGCAGCAAATTTTTGTTCTGCCTCGTCCATTTCTTCTTTCACTTCAGCGGATAATTCACGGCCCTCTGCTTTTAACTCAGCTTTTTTTGCGGCATAAGTAGCACTAATATCGTCCCAGGTTTCTTTTGTATAATTTGACACATTGGTAGTAACAGAATCTACATAGTTGTCAATATCAGCAGCAAGCTGTTCGTCTTTTGCACTGTTATTCTCACAGGCAACCAGGGAAGAGGCTGCTATTCCAATCATAATTAAATACTGTCTTGATTTCATAATGTTGTATTTAGGTTCACGGATACCTAATCAACGATTATGCCATGGGAAAGCCAGCTGAAATTTCTCGCGATTGTTTAAGATATGGGGAAAGGAATACCCATTTGGCTTCCCTTTCCCCAGTAATTGTAGTTGTTTAGTACCAGGACCTTAACCTTACTTCAATGCCAGTATTGCCTTCCATCACCAGTCGGGCAAATTCTTTTACATCACTAAATCCACCTGGCTGGCGGAAATGAAACGGATAAACAACAACCGGCCTAAATGCCAAAGCAGCACTTGCAGCTTGCTGAATATCCATTGTATAGGGCTTGTTCATGCATAAGAAAGCTATATCTATTTTTTCCAGGTTCCGCATTTCGGGAATATCCTCAGTATCACCAGAAATATAAATTCTTTTTCCTCCCATTGTTAGTACATAACCATTTCCCCTGCCCCTGGGATGCCTTGAACCTGCGGTATCCGGCAAATTATACATCGGTATCGCATGAACCCTGATGCCATTCCATTCCAGCGAATCACCATTAGCTAATTCCAGTATTTTCTGATCTTTTGGAAGAAATTTTGTCAATCGTTCTTTAACCGCTTTGGGAGCTACCAATACGGTATTTACCAGGTCCAGATTAACCAGTGTGCTGCTATCCAGGTGATCTCCGTGTATATCTGTAATTAAGATCAGGTTGGCTTTTCCCATTTCTTTGTAGCGCTCTGCCCCTCCATAAGGGTCAACGGCGATATGCACGCTGTTCCAGTTCATCCAGAATGATCCATGGTAAACAGGATGGATTTCAAGTATTCCTTTACTGGTAGTAATGGCATCCGTTTGAGCACTACCGTATACAGCCATAATCAGGAACACCAAAAACAGGTAGACTTGTTTCATAAATGCAAATAATTATCGATTTTTCTCCTTTTACAAATCAACTGATGAACTGTTCATTATTTTGTTATCCTTATGAAGGTAAAAGAAAAACTAATTGACTTTCTAACAACCACCTGTTGTCTGGCACTTCTGAATGTTTCGGCCTGGGCTCAAACCAGCATTTATATTGCTCCTAATGGAACTGACAGCAATAGCGGCACAAAGGAAAAACCTTTGAAAAATCTTGCAGTTGCCATTTCCCGGATTGCTTCAGCTCCCTCCGGTTCTGTTAACCTGATTCTACGGGAAGGAACGTATTACCTGTCAAAGCCGATACAAATCAATCCTGCTGTTTTAAAAGAGCATACCGTAAAGATCATGTCAGCGGAAAAAGAAAAAGTAGTAATAAGTGGCGCAGCTCCACTTTCCGGCAACTGGACTCCGGATAAAAAGGGAAGATGGAAAACCTTCATCGGGAAATCCAAAAAAGTTGACCAGCTATTTTGCGAAGGCAGCTCACTTCCCATGGCAAGGTTTCCGAACCTGGACTCCAGCGCCCGCTTTTTTAAAGGAACGTCGGCGGATGCATTGCAACCTGAGCGGATCAAAACCTGGACAACTCCTGACGGCGGATACATACATGCACTTCACCAGGCTGAGTGGGGAGACCTTCATTTCCGGATTCTTGGTAAATCAGGTACAGACAGTCTGAAAATGGAGGGAGGTTGGCAAAACAATCGCCCATCCCCCATGCACAAGCAACACCGGTTTGTAGAAAACATTTGGGAAGAACTCGATGCCCCTGGCGAATGGTACTACAATTCAAAATCTGGCTTTCTATATCTCATTCCACCAGTTGGAATGAACCTTTCAACCGCCCGCTTTTCAATTTCCCGACTGGATGAGATATTTCATATTGTAGGAACGCCTCAAAACCCTGTAAAAAATCTTACTATAACCGGTCTGAAACTTACCGGAACCAATCGTACGTTTATGCATGACCGTGAGCCGTTGCTGAGAAGTGACTGGACCATCAACCGGGGCGCTGCTTTATTTTTGGAAGGCACGGAAGATATCCGGATTGAACATAACGAGTTCACTGAGTTGGGAGGACATGCAATTTTTTTCAGCAGATACAACCGCAGAGGTCAGGCCGTTTCCAATCACATCCATTCTATCGGCGGTAATGGAATTGCATTTGTCGGAGACCCCGGCGCTGTTCGTTCACCGCTGTTCAGGTATGAACAAACACAAATGCTGGAGGCAATGGATCTTACTGCGGGGCCAAAGTCGGTGGATTATCCGGCCGAATGCAAGGTTGAAGACAACCTCATTCATGATATCGGAACCATCGAGAAACAGGTGGCAGGAGTTCAGATCAGTATGTCAATGGATATATGGGTGCAGTCAAATACCATTTATAACGTACCGAGGGCAGGTATTAATATTGGAGATGGTTGCTGGGGCGGACATATCATCAGTCAAAATGATGTATTCAATACTGTACTGGAAACCGGAGATCATGGTGCTTTTAATTCCTGGGGAAGAGACCGCTACTGGCTACCTTCCATAGAAGCAGTTGACAGCCTGGTTGAAAAAAATCCGCTGCTTCCCTATCTTGACATAATTAAACCTATAACCATCAGCAATAACCGCTTTCATTGTGCTCATGGATGGGACATTGACCTGGATGATGGTAGCAGTCGCTACCGGATCTTTAATAATATTTGCCTCAATGGTGGTCTGAAATTGCGCGAAGGATTTGATCGCATAGTGAGCAATAACTTTATAATCAACAATAGTTTTCATCCTCACGTCTGGTATGCCAGTAGCAAGGATGTATTTACACGCAATATCGTAACCACCGCTTACGCACCTATTCGTGTTCGCAACTGGGGATTGAGAGTGGATTCCAATTTTTTCATCCATCCCCAGGGATTACAGGAAGCCCATAAGTTGCATACAGACGCCCAAAGTATCAGCGGTGATCCATTATTCATTCAACCTCAGGAAGGAAATTACGGACTACAGCAGAATTCACCTGTTTTCGCTTTGGGTATTCAGTCAATTGATCAGAATCAATTCGGTGTTCGTAAGGCAGAGCTGAAAAGGCTGGCACTTCAGCCACCTGTGCGGCCTGTTTTGTTTTTACAGCAGGAAACTTCTACCCGTACAATGACCTGGCTTGGAGCAAGTGTTAAAAACATTGAAACCCTTGGAGAACAATCCGCCTCTGGAGCCACTGACAGAAATGGTGTTTTATTGGTGGAGGTTCCCGCCGGATCTCAGGCAGCCAGCAATCATCTGGAAGCCGGAGATATTATCCTGGCCATTAACGGACAAGCTGTAAAAAATCTTAAAGACCTTTTTACAGCCATGCAGCAAAACAGCTGGCAGGGACAACTTGATTTGAAATTGTTGCACCATCAGCAGATCCGGCAAAGGAGGATTCAGCTCAAATAATACTTCGTATTTCTACTATAAATAAAACACTTAATTCCATTTAAAGAAAATATGTAGCCTGCCATCGAAAAAGTTTAGACAGGGGAAAGAATAAGTGCAATTTTGTATTGCATTTACAAAATTCTACTTAGAAAACCGTACCCGCTGTGAAAAAACTTGTACTTATTTGCTGGATTCTCTTGCTGCAACTGGCAGTTTTTTGCCAGGCCAGGGTAACCCGGATTATAACCGATTACAACGGCTTTTTTTCATCGCAGTCAAATAATATCAACTCCATATTGCCGGATAATAGCCATAATCTGCTTGGCTTTACCTTTAATGGGACTACTTACTCAACTGGTGTGGATGATTCGAAACTAACTGCCAATGGTGTAAGTTATGTACCTCAGACCTTTCGTGCTATTCCGCTTAACAATGTTCCTGTCAGTGGGGGCAGTAGCTATTTTGTAGGACTAGGGCAATTATACGATGGTATTAATAACGGTGTAAATAATAGTTCCAGCCAACCCTTTCAGGGTAGTCCGGTAAGTGCCAGCACACTGGCCTCATTTCTCACAGATGGTATCAATGGTCTGAATATAGGTACCGGACTTGCCAATATTCCGGCAGGATCTGTTTTGCAATTCAATTTGGGTGCCAGTGGTATATCAGCAAGTGCAATTGGTGATGGTATTCCAGATATATTATTTGTTCAGATTGCTGATCCAAGTTCAATTGGCGACCGGTTGAAATTCATAAACAGCAGCGGTGCAACCGTTGGAACCGAATTTACCTTTAACCTTACAAGCACGGCAATGTTCCCAAGACTTGCCAATTGGCGGGCAGATTTTTATAATGTCAACAGTACCCAAACCAGTACCAGTTTTATCAATACAATCCGGCCAATTGTTATGCTGGCTCTGGATCTTTCACAACTCGGCATTACTACCAGTAACTATACGCAGGTAACACAGCTGGTATA
>JALOMU010000129.1 GCA_025455285.1 Flavihumibacter sp. | reverse complement strand
CTTATCTTGGCAGCGGCATGGAGCTTAACAAAACCATACAACATTATTTTCATCAGACCTCATTGCAAGGAGTAACCGTTACCGAACTGGAACAATTGGCGGCACGGTACCCTTATATTGGTACACTGCAATACCTGCTCCTTAAAAAAATGAAGGAGGAGAAATCAGGGGAACTTGATAAACAGTGGCAGAAAACCTTGCTCTATTTTCAGAATCCCTATTATTTACACTCCCTGGTGCAGCGATTAAAAGCTGAACCAGTAGCCCACCCATCCGGCATTCCGGAATCTACGGAAATTGTCATTCCTCAATCGGAGCCAATCACCTCCGTTGCGGAACCGGTAAAGGAAAAGCTCGTTAAAGAACTCACCACCGAACTGGCGGATGCGCTAGCCCTGGCAAAAGCCATCGCCCAATCAGCCACTGAACCGGAATCTCTCACTTCACTTTCCACGGAACAGGAGCTACCCTCACTGGAAGAGGAGGGGCCGGCGTTGCGGGAAGACCTGCTCCGGAAAGAATCGCCGATCCGCATCCCCTCTTTAAAAGACCTGGGACCGGTAACCGACGATATGCCCAGTTTTGAACCCTACCACACCATTGATTATTTCGCTTCCCAGGGTATCAAGCTTGGAAATGAACTACCCAAGGATAAACTCGGTAGACAGCTAAAATCCTTTACAGAATGGATCCGTACCATGAAAAAACTGCCCCAAACTGATATTGAAGAGAAACTGCTTAAATCCGGACACGGAGAAACTATTGAAGCCCTGGCAGCTGATTCCATTGAAACCAGGGAAATTCTTACGGAAACCATGGCGGAAGTGTTGCTAAAGCAGGGAGATAAAGCCCGGGCAGCGGAGATTTTCCGGAAATTAAGTTTGGCTCATCCCGACAAATCCGCTTATTTTGCGACTCGAATTGAACAATTAAATAACCGATCATGACCCTCTTTTTTCTGATTCTGATAATCCTGGCAAGTGCGATTCTTGGATTTATCATCCTGGTTCAAAGCCCCAAAGGTGGCGGACTGGCTGGTAATGTGGGTGGATTAAGCAACCAGTTCATGGGTGTAAAACAAACAACCGACCTGTTGGAAAAAGGAACCTGGACATTTGCGCTTGTGGTTGCCCTGCTTTGCCTGTTCTCGGCCGTATTTATTCCAACTTCAACCGGCAAAACCAATACCATGCTGGATGAACTGAATACCAAGCCGGCTGTAACAACACCGCTTCAAACTCCTGCCACACCAGGTAATCAGTCGCTGACTCCTGCACCAGCTCCTGCTGATAGCCAGGCCAAGCCCGCGAATTGATACAAGCCATCCTTTTACGATATTCAAAACCCTGCTCTACCAGCAGGGTTTTTGCTTACTTTAGCCTCTAATCAGGCATCCATGAAAAAAATTCTGATCATCCTTCTTGCAGTGGTTGCGATTGGACTACTTGTTGTCCTCTGGCTCTTCAGTGGGTCAGCCACCGGTTTCAGCAAAAAAACCTATTACCTCGAGATCCCGACAGGCAGTACCTATGAAGATGTACTTGCAATTATGAAAAAGGATACGGTGCTCAAATCACCCGCAGTTTTCAGTTTTGTGGCCAAGCGCCTCGACTACCCGGAAAAAGTCAAAGCCGGCCGCTATGCAATTTCAAAAGGTAGTTCCATACTCTCCATTGTACGTAAACTGAGGAATGGGCAGCAGGACCCGGTGAACCTGGTGATCAATAAACTCCGCACCAGGGAAGACCTTGCATCACTGGTTGGAAGAAAACTGGAGATCGATTCTGCGGCATTTATGCAATACATTTTAAATCCGGATTCGTTAAAACACTGGGGACTCGACACGAATACCCTCATGAGCACCGTAATTCCGAATACCTACACATACTTCTGGAATACCACACCCGCACGGGTAATGGAAAAATTGCTGACTGCAAGGAAAAATTTGTGGAATGATACCCGCAAGCAACAGGCAGCTAAACTGGGTCTCACCCCGGAACAGGTAATTACACTGGCTTCTATCGTGGAAGAAGAAACCAATAACAACAAGGAAAAAGATACCATTGCTTCAGTATACCTGAACCGGTTAAAAATAAACATGCGACTGGGAGCGGACCCCACCGTTAAATTTGCTTTGAAGGATTTTTCTTTACGTAGGATCTATAACAAACACCTTGCAGTGGAATCGCCCTTTAATACCTATCGGGTTGCGGGATTACCACCTGGTCCAATCTGCACACCGCAGCAGGTAACCATTGATGCTGTATTAAATCCTGCGAACACCAAGTACCTGTATTTTGTAGCCAGTCCTAAATTTGACGGCACCCATATTTTTGCAGAGAGTTACCAGCAACACCTGGCCAATGCCCGGGTGTATCAGAAGGCATTGGATATCTATCTGAAAAAGAAAAATCAACCGGAGGATACCGGTAGCTGATTTACCTGAAACATGTTTAACTTAAGTCACATCCTTCGTAAGCTACCAGTAATCAGGTGGATCATTGCCAAAAGCAAGAAAATTGTGCTGCCCGGATTTGAAGGTCTACCCCTTTATGATGTGACCATTTTTTTTATGCAACAGGTAAAAAAGGTAGGATTGAATGACCGCGCCGCCGCTATCTCCTTCAACCTGCTGATGGCAATTCCGGCTGCAACCATTTTTCTTTGTACCCTCCTGCCCTATATGCCATTCAGTCGTCAAATAACGACCCAACTCTTACTTGTTACACGGGATGTTACCCCCAACATGAATACATTTTTACTGGTTAAAGATTTCCTGGAGGATTTCCTGGAAACACCACGAAGCGGACTGCTTTCCATCGGTTTTTTCCTCGCAGTATTTTATGCTTCCAATGCTGTATTGGGCATCATGCGAACATTCAATAAATCGCTTATGTACACGCGCGACCGAAACTTCTTACTGGAACGCTGGGTAGCGGTGCGCATAACTACCATCTTAATTCTGCTTTTCATTATTTCGATGGGCCTGATCCTTGCCCAGGGCACCATTCTCAACTGGGCGCTCACGAAAATGGAAATCAATACTCCGTTGGTCCGGTGGCTGGTCAAAAACCTCCGCTGGGTCTTTATTCTGGCAATGGTTTATTACTTCATCGCAGTAATTTATAAATATGCTCCTGCCATTCATGAACGATGGCAACTATCTTCTCCCGGCACAACCCTTGCAACCATTCTGGTCGTGTTAACCGCAGGAGGATTTTCCTTATGGTTACAATGGTTTGATAATTTCAATAAAGTGTATGGCTCCATCGGAACCATTCTCATTTTGATGTTATTGATTTATTTTAGTTCACTTGTATTATTGATTGGATACGAATTGAATGTGAGTATTCATTCACTCAAAATGATGGCTGCAGAGAGAGCCAGAAAAGAAGCCAGTCAATCGGCCGTTTAAGAGAAAAAACCGAACTTTAAGTTGCTTACCAAATGCCTGCACATATGAAACTGATTTTTACCACTGTTTACGCACTGCTGGTTACTCATGGTTTGATTGCCCAGGTTCAACCACTGGAGCTGGGAGCTTCCATTCCAAAAGCTAACATTCGCATGAAGGATGTTTCCGGCAAGCTGATTTCCCTTGCGGATGTACGGACCCCAAAGGGATTGCTGGTTATGTTCAGCTGCAATACCTGCCCCTATGTTGAGAAAAACCAGGCACGCACAAGGGCAATAGGCTCTTTCGCACAGGAAAAAGGAATTGGATTTATTGTTGTGAATTCCAATGAAGGGTCTCGCGATAGTGATGATTCCTATAAGGACATGCAGCAATATGCACATGCACAACAATACGCCTGGCCCTATACCATAGACAGTAAAAATGAACTCGCGGATGCATTTGGCGCGTCGAGAACTCCCGAATGTTACCTGTTTGACAGCGAAGGAAAACTTGTCTACCAGGGAGCAATAGACGATAACCCGGCTGATGAAACCAAGATTAAACGAAAACACCTGGAATTGGCCATTACTGAAATGACCGAGGGAAAGGAAGTGACTGTTAAAAAAAGCCGATCCATTGGATGCAGCATTAAACGAAAAGGAAAATAATCAGTAGGTCAGTTCCTGAAATGCGAGTTTTATCTGGGCATCGGTCATAGCCCTGTTTATAAATTTTCTGTATTTCTTTGCGGGGTTTATCCAGAGGGTAACTGGTATCGCTCCGTCCCAGGCAGTATCAATGCGGGGGCAAAAATTATCTGCATTTGTTTCATTTAGCCAGAATTGTGTGGGCCCGGTGATATTCCTGGAACTTAGAAACTGTTCAATTTTGCCAGGATAAAATCCAGGCAGATCCAGGCTAACCATCACCAATTCAACCTGCGGATATTGCTGGCGAGCCTCCAGAAAATGAGGTAATTCTTCAATGCAGGGACGGCAAAAAGTAGCCCAGAAATTTATTACCATCGGCTTTTGCGATGAATTGATATAGTTTTCAAGTTCGCCTATAGAAAGTTTTTTTACGGATTGCGCAGCAGCAATTCCAAACACAAAACAAAAGAGTAAAAAACAAAGTAAATTTTTCATAAACCGGACGCTGGTCCCGGATAGATTATATTTGCCGGGCACGATATTTTAACGCTAAGCTAAAACCTTTCCAACTATGCTGAAAAGAATACTGGCAATTTTAGGAATTCTATTGGGATTGTTGTTGATTGCGGCAATTGCTATTCCCCTTCTTTTTGGTGACAAATTAAAAACGCTGGCCAAAGAGGAAATGAATAAACAATTGAAAGCTCCTTCGGGCTTTGAAGATGTTTCGATTTCCTTTTTCCGCAATTTTCCAAAGCTGAGTGTTGGATTGGATAAATTATACATTACCGGTCCCGTACAATATGCCAGCGACACACTTGTGAGTGCCAATAGAATTGATGTAGCTGTAAATCTTTTCAGTTTGCTCGGAAGTGGGCCCATTAAAGTAGCCCGTGTGGTACTTGATGAACCCCGGATTCATGCCATTGTTGGAAAAGACGGATCAGTGAATTGGGATATCATGAAAGAGGCAACAGAGGAAGAACCGGTTGATACAACAACCAGTAACTTTAGCCTGGACCTCAAAGAATATGAAATAAAAAACGGACTGATCCGGTACAGTGATCAGCAGGGGAATATGTTTGCTACCATCAGCGGACTTAACCATACAGGCAGCGGAAATTTTAATGCAGATCAGTTCCTGCTGGAAACCAAAACTAAAGCGGAAGAAGTAAGTTTCAGCTATGAAGGTATCCCCTATCTGGCCCGCACCAAAACCAGCCTGGATGCCAATTTTGATATCAATACCTCTACCAGCAAATACAGCTTTAAAGAACTGAAAGCTGTTTTGAATGAAATGCAGCTCAATGCAGACGGATATTTTCAACTGGTGAACGATTCCACTTATGGTATGGATATTCAATTCAATACCCCTTCTAATGAATTCCGCCATATATTATCACTCGTTCCTGCAATCTATACCAATGATTTTGCTTCTTTGAAAACAAGTGGTACTGCAGCTTTCAAAGGATTTGTAAAGGGTGAGTATGCGCCTAACAGGATGCCTGCTTATGCTGTAGAAGCAATCATCAAAGAAGGATTTTTTCAATATCCGGAATTGCCCCAGCCAGTTCAGCATATCAACCTTGACCTGAAAGCTTCTAACGCAGATGGACAACCGGATAATCTGGTTCTGGAAATCCCTACGGCCAACCTGCAGTTTGGAAAAGAGCCCTTTTCCTTCCGGGTTATTTATAAAAATCCGGAAACCGT
>JALOMU010000128.1 GCA_025455285.1 Flavihumibacter sp. | reverse complement strand
CACTTGCGGATTCCAGGTTTCGAAAGAAACCCAGTGCCGGCAGGCCTTTTCGTCATAGGGAGGAAAATGCTCAACCAGGTTATTACCGGGTTCAGTTTACGGATGACCAGGGTACTGTTGAGATGACAACTGCCGTAAGAACCGGGCTTTTCCGCTTTCGTTTTCCCAGTGGTGTTTTACCACGCATTTTTTTGGGCGATATGGGTAAACTCATACCAAGATCCAAGCGCCTTCTTTATAGTGAACGCCTGAATCTGCTACTTGCATTTCCAACTGATATGATGGGCATGGAATCGGTTGAAGATGGTGTAATACTGACTTTTTCACCGCGTTCAGGTGATAATTCCTTATTGATAAAGTTATCGGTATCATCTGTTGATGAAGCCGGGAGTATGCGAAATATGCAGCGGGAATGCCCGGATTGGGATTTTGACGCTTTCCGGACTGCGAACCAACAGCAATGGACAAACCTGCTTAACCTGATCCAGGTGGATGATCCTTCTAAAGAAAATAAAACAAAATTCTATACGGCGCTATATCATTCTTTCCTGGTACCCTGGATTATTTCGGATGTGGATGGCCGTTATAGAGGAGCCGGTGGTAAGATTTACTCCACCAAAGGAACGAATCAGTTCAGTAAATTCTCTCCCTGGGATACCTACCGGAGTTTACATCCCTTACTGACCCTGCTCGTGCCATCTGTGCAGGAAGATATGATTCGTTCCATGCTTGACCATTTTGAACAAACAGGAAAACTGCCCAGGGGCCCGATGACCGGCTACCACTCGCTTCCGGTAATATTGGACAGCTGGCGTAAGGGAATTCGTGGATTTGATTTACAACTTGCGTGGAAAGCTATGCAGGCTTCCCTGGATTCCACCATGCAGGAACCTGATTTCGCTGAATACCGGCAGAAAGGATATGTGTCAGCAAATTTCTCTGAATCAGTTACCAAGACGGTAGAATTTTCCTATAATGATTGGGTACTATCTGAAATGGCAAAAGAAGTAAATGATTCAGCCGGTATCCGTTTTTTTGGTCCGTTTGCTTACAGTTACCGGAACCTTTTTCATTCACCCAGCGGATTTATCCTGCCCAAAAAACAGGAGGAATTTATAGTTGAGCCGGAGAGTAATGGGTATAAAGAAGGAGATAAGTGGATCTATAGTTATGTGATCCCACATGATGCACGGGGATTGGTAAACCTTATGGGAGGTGACTCCGCTTTTGTTGCCAAACTTGATTCTGCGCTCGCAACCGGACTTTTGCTGTTTGATAATGAGCCTGCTTTTCATGTACCTTATTTATTCAATTTTACTAATCAGCCTTCCCTTTCACAGGCATGGGTACGCGAAATTATGCAGGAAAAATTTTCTGCTGGTCCCGGTGGTATTCCCGGCAACGACGACCTTGGTTCCATGTCGAGCTGGTTTGTTTTTAGTGCCATGGGATTTTATCCGGTAGCAGTAGGGGCTCCTGTTTATGAAGTTGGATCGCCCCTGTTTAAACAAGTAAAACTGCAACTGCCAGGCGGAAGAACAGTTGAGATAAAAGCAGCTTCAAATGCTGCAGAAAATATTTATGTACAGGGACTACGCCTGCGGGATAAACCATTAAGTCAGTTATTTCTTCAACACGAGGAGCTTGTAATGGGAGGTGAATTGGTTTTTGAGCTTGGCTCAAAGCCGGCAGATGAAAAATTCCCGTCCGCACGGTTTGATGGCCGGTCCGCAACCATTCATCCGGTACAACCAGAATTACTTGGTTACTATATCAGGAAGCAGGAGCATATACCCAATGATTCAATTTGGGTAATTTATACCATGCGAAATACCGGTGCTGATGGAAATGCTTCTGTTCAGCTTCGGGTAGACGGGCAACCGAAAAGCTCAAAAATGAACTGGTTACCGGAAGGAGCAACCGTTACAGATTCAGTACTTCTGCAGGCTTATCAGCCGGGTGAGCATACGCTTCAATTAAATGAGGGACACCTTATTCCCTTTTCGGTGAAACTTCCTGCAGAAACACCCGATCAAAAATTTTTGGTAAAGGAATTGAGGACTCTACCACTGGCTAAATATGGAACAGCACTTCGGTTTGATTATATCGTTAAAAATGTAACTGCCAAAACAGAAACAGTGTTGCTGCCGGTAATGGTAAATGGTCGAAAACAAAAAGAGGAAACTGTTGTATTGGAGGCTGGAGAAGAAAAAAGGCAATCAGTTCAGGTGCCGGCTGATCTGCCTGGAATTATGCAGGTTCAGATAGGTGATAAATCAACCTCGGTAAAAGTATTTGAGCATGCACGAGAAACAATGATATTGGATATCGCGATGGGTAAAGCTAAACCGGGAGAGCAAATCAAGGATGGATCGGGGCTTGCAAATCATGGATCATTCAAACAGGAAACCCGACTAATGGCAGATAATACTACCCAAACCATTCAATATGTACAGTTTGAGAATTCCCCAAGCCTGGATGAATTGCAGGATGAAATCACGGTGATGGCCTGGGTATTGCCAGGAAAACAAAAAGGCATGGCGGATATCCTTGCAAAAGGAGATTTTATTGTACTGCAGCAGACAGGTCAATCTTTAAGTTTTTTTGCGGGTGGCTGGGGACAGGGTTCCTGTGATGTGCCACTCCCAAAGGATTGGGAAAACAAATGGCATCATATTGCCGGTGTTTGTAAAGGGAAAGTCTTCACTCTTTATATTGATGGTGTAAAAGCAGGATCCTTTGAAGTAGACAGAACAGTGAATTTGTCGAGTCGTTTGAGGTGGGTAATGGGAGGTAATGAAGAGTTCCCTGATCAACGCTATTTCAATGGGAAAATTAATGGGTTTAAAGTATTTGCGGCTGCCTTAAATGCGGATGAAATTGAAGAGGAAATGCTGCCAATGGAATAAAGCAACAGCAACTCAGATCTTGATATTTATCATTTTTATTGGCTGGAAACTTGCCTATTCTTGTTTAAAAATTGATTATGGCTACTTCAGCTCAGAAGCGATTATTACAAGATTATGGTCCCTGGGCCCTGGTAACCGGTGCTTCATCAGGGATTGGATACCAGCTTGCATTGCAATTAAGTGATATCGGATTTAACCTGGTAATTCATGGTCGTAATAGAAGTGCATTGGAAGTGCTGGCCAATAAAATTCATAAAAATGGAAATGAAGTATTGGTGATTTCCGGTGACTTTTCTAATGAACAGGACAATGTGAAGTTGCTGGAAAGTACTGCCAATTTACCAATTGGTCTCCTGGTGGCATCAGCGGGATATGCTACCTCTGGTTTGTTTGCTGACAGTAAGCTGGATGAAGAGATTGATATGCTACAGGTTAATGTTCAGGCCGTACTGACACAGGTATATAATTTTATCCAGCGATTCAAAATCAGGAATCAAAGTGGGATTATTTTAATAAGCTCTATCGTGGGCTTTCAGGGCGTACCATACGCTGCTCATTATGCCGCAACCAAAGCATATATACAAACTTTAGGAGAGGGCCTGTCAAGAGAACTTAAAAAAGAAGGCATTGATATATTGGTTGCTGCACCCGGACCCGTTCATACGGGATTTGCCGGTAGAGCGCAAATGAAAATGAAGCAGGCTTTGCAACCGGCAGATGTGGCCAGAGCCTGCCTGAAGAATCTTGGAAAAAAAAGCACCTTGAAGCCAGGTTGGTTAAGTAAACTGTTATATTATTCGTTGGCAATGTTGCCGAGATCCGGAAAAATTCGAATAATGGAAAAAGTTATGAAAGACATGGTTCAGCGAACGTCCGATTCAATGGCTTGAATCTGTTGTCTTACAAATTCTATGATTTGATTCTGATCTTCCGCAGTAGTTAGATATTCTTTTTTGTGAACTGGATCCTGTAGGAAAAGAGCTGTTTTATTTTTTCGGGCAAGTGCGGTTTCAAATTTTATTAGAAAGCCAATTTCCCCAAACAGTTCGATATAGCCTGTCATCCAACGACTCTGCTCCCGGGCTTCCAAATAAATAAGATGTAGGGGCCATTCAGTATAAAAATGGAGTACTACCCGGAAATGAGTTTGTATGGAATCATCGTGTAGGATGCTGGTTGCAGGTTTCCATTTCCAATAGTAGAAGTTTGCGATTATTTTATGCACTGCCATCATCACCATTTCTATTGTAAATGGCTGCTGTTTCCAATCCTGGCTAGAATTAATTCTGTCGGGTTGTATACCAAATTTTTCCAATTGATTCCTGCAGTAAGCTACAAGTGCCTGGTCAATTGTACCTCCCGCTTTTTCATTGCAGGTTTTGCAGAGAATCCTCCGGCTTTTGGTGGATCCACCCAATGCACTGGGGACTATATGTTCCCAGGACTGGTTTTTACGGTTTAACAGCGCATGACAGGAATAGCAGATAGCCATCGCTGTAAATTACTTGATTTGTTTTATCAGTAAGCGTAAATGTATCATGGCAGCCAGAAGAAAAAATGCCGGTATATACGGTGGTTTGATTTTCAACGGCAAGACAGCTGCGGGAACTGCCGGATGCAGATGTACATAAATGCCGGTTGCCATCATGAATACAAGCAGTGATGTTGAAGTGATTCCTATGAATCTGAGATTTCCGGGGCTAAATCTTTCGCGGTTGATCACTGTAAGCAACAACATTGCACCTACTCCTATTTCACCAATAATGCCCAGCCAGTAAGCGCCAGTTCCAAGTCCACTTGAACTAATCTGTGTTTGATACCAGGTACGAAAGGGATCTATAAATTTGAGGATGCCAAAAACAAAAATTGAACCACCCAAAAAGGCAGCGAGAAAATGGATCTGTTTCATCAAGCAAAACTACTGGTGGCAGATTTTAATGAATGGTCAGTTTTGCTCAAATGCTGGTCTGGTTGGTTCAGGATCTGTGCGATTGTTTCTGAATTCCATAGGTGAATGGTCAGTCCATTTCCGAAAAACTTTGGTGAAATGAGACGGGTCCTGAAATCCGGTACGGTAGGCTATTTCCTGAATGTTAAAGGAGGAGCGTAACAGTAAGTTACAGGCTTCCTGGATTTTTCGTGATTGAATGTATTGTGCCGGACTATCCTGGTAAATTTTTTCAAACTGTCGTTTAAAGCTGGAAAGGCTCATGTTGGTTAAACGGGCGAGATCATGGATGCTTGCACGTGAAAAAATATGTGCCTCAATGGTTTCTCTGAAAGAGACCAGTTGAGGGGAAAAGAGTTGATCAATCAAGTCGTTGATAGATACGGCATAGTTAGTTTGCACTAGCAGTAAAACCAGTTCACGAATTTTGCAGGTTAATATCGCAGCATTGGCTAATTCAGGTGATTCAAAATAAACAGCAAGTGATTGTATAAATGCCGCCAATACCTGCGAACTGCTTGCTGGTGATAAATTTAACGAGGCTGAGGCACTCTGTATCGTTAATGGATCATCCTGCTGTATTAATTTTTTGAGAAGATCCTTAGGTAGATGAATGGCTATGACGGTTGCCGGAGTTTGATCTGCTTGTTGCAGTATTTCTGCAAAATAAATTCCACATTTAAGCAACAGGTTCTCCCCGGATTGCATGTTGTGAATGCCATTAATGGATTCAAGCTCAAGGCTGCCTTTGCTCAAAAAAATCAGGCAGGCTTCATTGGGGAAAATAGCCTTGTGCTTATAGGGAGGTACAATGGTTAGTCGCTCAAATACAACCTGGCCATTGATTTGTAAAATCTGTCGTTGACTGATCATGGTTTGCAAATCTCATAATTTTTTCTATTTTGGTT
>JALOMU010000127.1 GCA_025455285.1 Flavihumibacter sp. | reverse complement strand
TCCCACTCTTCCTGTGCCTGGCTTTCAAGCCCTAGTCCCATTCCCAAAACTAAACAATAGGATAACCGTTTAAAAAATCGCATGCAAATTGGTTAAGGGGTTAAAAATAAAGAATTCAGCGTCATCCTGCCGACCGGTCATATAATTATCGTGAAAAAACTCCCCATCAACCGCCAGAAGCTGATAAAAAAGCCTGATCAATATCTGCAATCAGGTAATCGGCTGATTCCTGGCCAATGTATAACCGAAGCATCCGGTGATCTTTTTTGTCCGGACGAAAATGCTCGGGCCTGATTCCCGCGCACCTGGGGATTATCAGGCTTTCATGACCACCCCAGCTTACAGCCATAAAAATGTGCCGGAGCGCCTCGCAAAACCGAATAATTTCCTCCCTTTGTTCCGTCCTGTATATAAAAGTGAGCAATCCACAGGCCCCACTCATTTGTTTTTTTGCCAGTTCATAGTCAGGAAATTCAGGATCCAGCGGGAATAGACAGGATTCCACTTTCGGATGTTGCTTTAGGTAAGTTAGTACCTGCAGGGTTGTTTCCCTAACCTGCTTCAGCCGCATCGGCAGGGTCCTTAAGCCCCGGATCAGCAGCCAGGCATTGAAAGGCTGAATCCCGCTGCCGATGGTCAGGTACTCGGATTCAAAAATCTTGCGGATCATGGTTGCCGAACCGCTAATCACTCCGGCAACAGTATCGGAGTGACCTCCAATATATTTAGTAGCCGATTGTATTGATAAATCAATACCTAAATCAATGGGTCGTTGGTATAATGGTGTACAATAACTGTTGTCCACTATCGTGATAATTCCCCTGGACTTTGCCAGTGTTGCAATGCCTGCAAGATCCTGGATCGCATAATTCCAGCTATTGGGAGATTCCAGGTAAATCAATCGGGTATCAGGACGAATTGCAGCAGCAAACTGTTCCACTGATCCTCCATCTACATAAGTGGTTTCTACATTAAAACGGGGAAGTACAACCGAAAACAGCCGCTCTGCCCAGGTATAAGGTTTCCGTACTGAAACAATATGATCCCCGGATTTTATATTGGCAAAAACAGATGCAAAGATTGCGGCGGCACCGCTGTTGAGCACCAGGCAGTCCTCCGCTCCATCCAGTGCTGCCAGTTTTTTTCTAAGGATATCAACCGTTGGATTAAGACCTCTGCTGTAGAGATACCCTCCCATTTCATCGGCAAATGCAGCTGATAAGTCATCCACTTTCCTAAACACAAAATTGCTGGTTTGCATAATCGGAGGAGCCATCGCATTGAAATACTGCTCTCTTTCCTCTCCCAGTTCGTTTATAATGTAAGACAGATCCATCTTAATGTTGTTTTATGCCCTTGCTGTTCCGAACCACCAGGAAATAAATTCCCAGGAACACAGCGAATACTGCCAATCCGGTTAAAGCAAGTTCAGGTGTATTGATCGCAATACTGATTCCGACAAAGGTATAGGCAATCATAAAAACAAGGGGTAACACCGGATACCATTTCATGGTATAAATACCGGTTCCATCCAGGTGTTTGGTTCGTTTGCGAAGGATAAAAATGGTTGCTGCAGATGTTGCCATACCAATTGAATCCAGGAAAATCGTAAAGCCCAGAATTTTCTCAAAGGTGTTGGCAAAAAACAGCACAATAATACAGATAGCAGCAAACACGGTCAGGCTAACGGTTAATACACCACGCTTTTCATCGGCTTTGGCAAACATACCGGGGAGGATACCATCTTTACTCATGGCATACATCACCCTGGGATTGCTCAATAGCAACACATTTACATACGCCAGTACAGCCAGGAAAAGCAGGAGCGTGAAAATGGTTTTACCGGTTGGACCAAACATTTTTTCCGCCACTACTGCTGCAATACCACGGGTGGATTTCAAGGCTTCAAAACCGATACTGTGTACATATGCCATCTGCACCAGCAAGTAGAGTCCGATGATCATCAGAATGCCGATCACAATTCCTCTCGGCAGGTTTTTGCGCGCATCTCTTACTTCTTCTCCAAAATTGATGGTTTGCTGATAACCTCCGTACGTGAAAGACACCGCAATAAGTGCTACGCCAAAGGAATAGATGAGGGAGGAGGCGGGAATGGAAGACGGAGGAATGGAAGATGGAGGAATGGAAGATGGCTCGGCTCCCGGGAAAAAAAGTGCACTGATGAGTACCAATACCATCAGGATCTTGATCAGCATCAGAATATTCTGTGTTTGTGAACTCATGCGTAGTCCAGCCAGGTTGACAAAATAAAAAACCAGGATGGCCGACATGGCTATCAGGGATTTCACCAGGTCGGAAGCTGGCTCAGCAAAAATCAGTTGCGACAGATACTCACTACCAATTAATGCCACTCCGGATAAAGAGGCTGCATTAGAAATAAGAATAATACAATTGATTGCAAAAGCAACAGAAGGATGATAACAGGCCGCAAAGATTTTGTAATACCCTCCGGTAACCGGATACCTTGAACCAATCTCAGCATATGTAAGTGCACCGCAAAGCGCGATAATACCTCCGGCTATCCAGGCTGAAAAATAAATCGTAGGTGTTAATGAGGCGCTGGCAGCGTCAGTAGCTGTTCTGAATATGCCCATACCGATAACAAGACCAACTACAATCATGGTAAGATCAAATAATCTTAACTGATTGTTTTTGCCTGAATTGTTTTGCATGTTAGTTCCGATCTTTACCCAATATAATTCCAAAAGCCAAGCCCACAAATAAAAAATGAACCTCTTATTTGTTTTCATTACCACCGGATTTCAGCTTCCCCTGTCCCCTGCAACAGATACCCTACCCAACAGACAACTGGATTCTGTACTTGTTCAGGGATTTGTACAGAGAAGTCCGCTTGCTTCAACACCTGCCGCAGTATCGATTGCCGGAGCTGCTGAATGGAGCCGTTTTTCTCCTGCAAGTTCAGTGCCCGCCCTCAATACACTACCAGGAGTAAGAATGGAAGAGCGTTCACCCGGCAGTTATCGTATAGCCATCCGCGGTAGTTCACTTCGATCTCCCTTTGGCGTAAGAAATGTGCGTTTTTATTATGAACAATTTCCAATAACAGATCCGGGAGGAAACACCTACCTGAACCTCTTTGCGCCAACTGCATTTGAGCAGATGGAAATATTAAGGGGGCCGGCAGCTTCTGTTTATGGATCCGGATCAGGTGGTGCCCTGTTGGCAACTGGCGCCAGGCCATCCGACAGCAAATCACCTATTCGATTAAGTGTTATGGGAGGCAGTTATGGTCTTTTTCAGATGGATGCTCAGCTACTTACCGGAAATGAACAGCATTTCAACCGGGTACAAGTGCATCACCAGCAATCACAGGGATACCGCAATCAAAGTGCGCTTCGCAGAAACTTTCTGAGCTGGCATAACAAGCGACAGGTATCGGATAAATACACCATCGGATCATTGGTACTTTATAGCGACCTGCAATATGAAACACCTGGGGGCCTCACATTGGCGCAATACAATGCCAACCCCAAACAGTCGCGGCCAGCAGGCGGCCCCTTTCCTTCAGCAGAAGCTGCAAAAGCAGCGTTTTATCAACAATCTTTTTATGGCGGTTTGTACCAGCAATACATGCCCTCTACCAGGCTCAGAATGGAAGCTACTGTATACGGAATGTATAACCGGATTACCAATCCTGCTATACGGAACTTTGAAAGAAGAGCTGAACCCTCTTTTGGAACCCGTGCATTAATCGCATATACTGCACCGTTATCCACCGGAAGCATAACATTCACAGCAGGCGGAGAATGGCAGAAAGGATATTACCAGATCAATGTTTTCGGCAATCGTGGCGGAGAACAGGATACCCTGCAAACTTCTGATGCACTTACACCTGGTAATGCCCTGGTCTTTGGGCAGGCGCAATGGAAACCGGATGCCAACTGGGAAATCAATGCCGGGTTAAGCTGGAATAATAATACGATCCGCATCATACGCGAATCGGTGGTACCAAACTATCGGTTCAGTACTGGCCAACAGGCAGAATGGGCGCCGCGCATTTCTATCTCAAGAAAATTAGGATCCGTTCTGGTTTACGGGCTGGCAGCCAGAGGTTTTTCTCCTCCCACCAGCTCCGAACTGCTCCCTTCCACCAGTGTAATCAATACTTCCTTAAAAGCTGAAGGCGGATGGAATTTTGAACTGGGTATGCGTGGCAGATTTGCAAAACAACGGTTATGGTTAGACGCTAACATTTTCCACTTCCAGTTAAATGATGCCATCGTGCAGAGAAGAGATGCAAGCGGGGCGGACTTTTTCACCAATGCAGGCAGCACCAGGCAATGGGGTGTTGAAATTGCTTCCAGGTATCAGCCAATCCGGCATCCTTTTGGTTTCCGGTGGCAGCCCTGGATCAGTTATACCTTCCATCCTTTTACTTATAAGGAATTTCGTCAGGTGGAACAGGATTTCAGCGGCAAGCGTATACCGGGTATCGCAAGGCAGACCGTGGCAGCCGGATTGGATTTGTACCTGCTGATGCTGCAACTTCATATTACATACCAGTATGTGGATCCGATATGGCTGAATGATGCCAATACCGCTAAAGCAAATGCTTATCAATTAGTAGGTTCCAGGCTGGAATTCCGCATTATTAAGCGCCTCAGCATATTTGCCGGTGCAGATAATTTATTGAATCAACGTTATAGCCTGGGTAATGATATCAATGCAATAGGTGGCCGTTATTTCAATGCCGCTGCCGGCCGAAACTATTTTGCGGGCATTCGGCTCCAGTAATGAAAATGCCTATATTCGCGCCGTAATCGGTTCCGGTTAACAAATCAACTGTTAACAGGATTAAAAGGGAAGTCCGGTTGATCCCGGCGCTATCCCCGTAGCTGTAATGTTATCAGGATATTTATATCCTGCTGCCAATCCAAAACCACTGTACGCCTGCACGTAAAGGTGAACGGGAAGGGGGTTTGCAGAAAACGAGCCAGAAGACCTGCCGCTTACAGGAAACCATATTCCGCTTTCGGGAGAAAAGCAGGGATATAAAAGGCCGGGTACCAGGTCGTTTATATTTCTACCATCCTTTTCCGGAAGCAGTCACGTTAATCTTTTTCACCAACATGAAAAGAACCCTGATTGTCGTGACTGCTGCAGTATTCAGCAGTCCGCTCTGGAGCCAGCAAAACCCAACAGACAGCAGCTCCTCTCCTCTTGAAGAAGTAATTGTTACTGCTAACAAAATCTCGCAGAAACAAAACAGCACCGCAAAAATTGTACAGGTTATCAATCGTGCAACCCTGGAGCAAAATGCCGGTCGTTCTCTAGCACAGGTATTGAATGAACAAAGCGGATTATTCCTGTCTGGCTCCCAAAACAACCCGGGCACAGTTCCCAATCTCTATCTAAGGGGAGCAGGCAGTGCCAATACCCTTATTCTCATTGATGGCATGCCCGTAACCGACGCATCCGGTATTTCCATCGAGTTTGACATCAACCATTTTGCGGTGGACCAGATTGAACGGATTGAAATTCTGAAAGGTGCGCAATCCACCCTGTATGGATCAGATGCAGTTGCCGGAGTAATCAATATCATCACCCGTAAAAATGTGACTAACCGAAAAATAGCTGGTAACGGGCAACTTGCGGCAGGCAGTTTTAATACCTACAAAGCGAACCTTGGAGTAAGCGGACAGTCGGGCAAATTCAACTACAGCGCCCAGTATAACCGCTTTCAGTCAAAGGGATTCTCCTCTGCTACGGATGCTTCAGGGGCAGGCAATTTTGATAAAGACGGACAG
>JALOMU010000126.1 GCA_025455285.1 Flavihumibacter sp. | reverse complement strand
ATTAAATCTTCCGGTTTTTTGGTGTTGGGGGCAGATGAAAAACCACCCACCCAGGCAAACTTGTCCAGGTTGCCTAAACCAAAATTGAGGGATTGCCCTATTGTATCAATTTTTCCTTTTGCAATACTGGTGTTTTCTCTATCAAAACCTTGGGGAGCAATTTTCACCTCCTGTTGGGCTATTGAACTGAAACACACTAAGGATACTATAGTAGCCAATGCGATTTTTTTCATTGCAATATTGTTTGTATCTCCATTAATTTGGTTAACGGTCAGTTCGAAAGGGGGAAGCAGGCAGTCCCTCCCGATTATAGAGATTCGGCTGAGTGGGATTGTCGGCCCAGGCATAACGTACATACTTGGGGTTGGAAACCTGGTCACTTGAAACCACCACGCTACTGCCTTCAATACGGGCCGAAGCCCAGACGAATTTCTTATCAGCTCCGGCAATGGCGAAATTACCGGGCGTTTCACCATCTTTGGTGATTAGCCCCCCTCCTGTATGATCAAATTCCAAAATGATTTTATTGCCTTCAACCCGGGCTGTACGATATAACGGTCCCGAGTAAACGATCTTCTCTCCATAGGCCAGTTTCATCGCGGCCAGCGCCAGTCGTTCACCAACATCTTTTTTATTATCCGGATGTATATCATTCCATTCGCCCAGGTCAATAGCTACCGCCATTGCCGTATTTGGAATATCCAATGCATCCATTTGTGCTTCCCGCATCAGTGCCCAGTTGCTTTCAGAAGGCAGGTAATTGTATTCCATGAACCCTGGTAGCTGAACGTATAAAAAAGGAAGGGTGCCAAGATTCCAGGCACTACGCCATTGGTTGATTAACTTGCGGGACAATGCAGCATATTCCATAGGTCTACCTGCATTGGATTCCCCCTGGTACCAGCAAAAACCTTTGATTGTATAGAATATAACCGGAGCTACCATGGCATTGTATAGGGCAGATGGTTTGTTTTGATTATTGCCTCCTCCACCGTAATAAGAACCCATCGGTTTAAAGGCCGCTCCAACTTTATACTCCCATTTACCCGTTAACTCGATTGTATCCATTCCGGAAAAAAGACAATAAGGTTTATCCGGAACAAAACCACCTTTACCATTTTGGTTGGTTACCCGAACCACAATCAGATTTTTTCCCGGAAGTAATAGATCATGCGGGATAGCATACCGGCGTTGCGGGTACAGGTAAGTTGTTTGTCCGATTTTTTTTCCATTGATGTAAACTTCATCCATATCCACAATCCGACCAAGAAACAATCTGGCTGCTTTTCCAGTCATGTTTTCTGGTACCATGATTTCTTTACGATACCAAACTACCCCATTCAACTCTTTAATACCCTGGTCTTCCCAATAACCCGGAACAAAAATGGAACGCCAGCCTTTTGGAACATAAGCTGGATCAAACCATTTCAAGGGTTCATTCATTCCCTTATCGATAGGAGGCGTCGGTTTTTGATCAGGATTTTCAGGTCTTGTAGGAGTTGCATTTGCCTGAGGTGATTGTAGCCCGCCCGTCCAGGCTTCTATCGGTGTTCCACCTACACTTGCGTTTATTATTCCAACTGGAACACCATATTGCTGGTGCAGTTTTTTCGCCATAAAATAAGCTACTGCGGAAAAGGTCAGTACAGCTTCTCCCACTGCAGGCGCCCAATGACCGGCAGTTATATCCTCTTTTTCTCCCTCCAGGCTCGTAGCTGTCGGAATCCAGAATTGTCGGATCTGGGGAAAATTCGCCGTAGCGATTTCATCTGCATAGGTAACATCGTGAATATTCAGTTGATGAACCATATTACTCTGCCCACTACAAAACCATACGTCACCAAATAAAACATCTTCGAGTGTTATGTTATTCTTTCCCCGGAAGTGAATGGTATAAGGTCCGCCAGCCTTTGTGGCAGGGAGTTCCAATTTCCATTTGCCATCTGATCCCGCACGGGTTCGAATTGTTTTTCGGTTAAACGACACTGTTATTTTTTCCTGTGGTGATGCCCATCCCCAAAGTCGGACAGGCTGGTCGCATTGCAATATCATACTGTCACAAAGTAACTGCGGCAGCCGTATTTGCGACTGGCTTTGCCAGCTTGCCATCAGTAATAACAATAAAACTGTTATTCGATTTACCATAACCGGAATGTTTTTTTTGAATAAGGGTCTATGGTTTGAATCCGGCCATTTTCATCATGATTCAGCTCTGTAACTTTAACTGATCTTAAATGAGTAACACCCTCACTTAAACTGCTATCGTGGTAGAAAAGATACCATTTTCCATTAAACTCACAGATGGAATGATGGGAAGTCCAGCCAATCACCGGTTCCAGGATCCGGCCGGCATATGTAAAAGGGCCGTAAGGTGAATCGCCAATAGCATAACAAATGAAATGCGTATCACCGGTAGAGTAGGAAAAATAATATTTCCCCTTATAGGTATGCATCCAGCTCGCTTCAAAGAAGCGCCTGTCCTTATCTCCCTCCAATAAAGGCTGAGCATTTTCATCCAGGATCTGCAAATCGCGTGGCGGCTCTGCAAACTCCATCAAATCGTCCCGCAGGCGGGCCACTTTTGGGCAAAGAGCAGGTTCGGTGTCTGCGGGAAGGTGTGCAAAGGGACCTTCTCCTTCAGTCTTGAATTGCCCGGTACGCCAACGTTGCAATTGTCCGCCCCATATACCACCAAAATACATATAATAGCTGCCATCGCTATCCTTAAAAACAGCCGGGTCGATGGAAAAACTGTTATTAATGGGTGCCGGTTGGGCAGTGAAAGGTCCCACTGGTGATTCACTCACTGCTACCCCTATGCGAAAAATGCCTTTTTTATCCTTCGCCGGAAAAAACAGATAATAGTTCCCATTTTTTTCTGTAGCGTCGGGTGCCCATAACTGTTGGGATGCCCAGGGTACATCGTTAAGATGCAAGGCACAACCATGATCCACTGCCTTTGCACCGGGATGTTCCATGGACAATACATGATAATCCTCCATCGCAAAATGACTGCCCAGGTCGTCAAAGGGAATATTGGATTCCACGTCATGGGAGGGGTAGATATAGATCCTTCCATTAAATACATGAGCGGATGGATCTGCAGTGTATATATGCTCCACCAATGGTTGGGAAATCGCTTTACGCTTGAGTTGTTGAATATCCATAATTACGATTAGGTTGTTCTTCGTAGATTAAGCTCGTTTTCAATCTGGTTTTCCATCGACTTATTGATCTCGTAAAAAAACAAAAGCCCAATACCTATAAAAAAGGGAATGGAAGGATAAATACTTACCAAAAGTTTAGTTCCATTCACTGCGGTAGCAGTTTGAGCGGCATCGCTGTTGGCCTGATAGTGGTATAAACCAAGAATCCAGGTAACCAGTGCGCTGCCAACACTGAGTCCCACTTTTAACCCAACCATCATTGCCGAAAAAATTATCGCTGTTGCACGGCGGTTGGTTTTCCATTCACTGTAATCTGCAACATCTGCGATCATGGCCCAGAGCAGGGGAATGGTAAGGCCATAAATAAATCCATGCAATATTTGTGACCCAAATATCAAACCGATAGCATCCGGTGGATAAAAATAAAAGAACAGGATAAATAGTGTTGAAATAAAAAGTGCCCAACCAAATACATCGCGCTTGCCATATTTATCTGCAAACCCTTTGGAGAGTATGATACCTACAATCATGAATAGAATACCGCCTGCATTAAACAAGCCAAAACCTGCTGATACCGGGTCTTCTCCAAAGAAATTTATTCCCATGGATTGTAAACCATTCAGGATTGGCTGGATGAATTCCGTTAGCGCCTGACTGTTTACATAGTTTTTGAAATAGTAAACATAAGAGCCACCTTTCATCGCAAGGGTGATAAATACAAGGGTGGTGAGCAATAACATTAGTAACCAGGGCCTGTTTGAAGAAAGGTCCTTGAGATCCTGCGCCACGCTCGATTTTTGTTCTGGTTTTGGAACGATTCGTTCTCGGGTGCTGATAAATGTTATAAGCAATAATACCGTACCTATAATGGCAAGCCAGGTCATGACAGTTTCAATTCCAGCCGCCTTATTTCCTTTACCGGCAGATTCAATAATGGGTAACATAAATACCTGCACAAAAAACTGTGCGAACATCACTGCAACAAACCGATAGGAGGAAAGACTGTTGCGCTCTTTCATGTCTCCGGTTATTACTCCACTCAGTGCAGAGTAGGGCAGGTTGTTTGCTGCGTAGAGTAATAACAACAAGGTATAGGTGATAGCGGCATAAATCAGTTTGCCTTTATAGGAAAAATCGGGTGTGCTGAAGGCTAGTAAGGACATAACGCCAAGTGGAATTGCTGTTAGCAGGATCCATGGACGAAATTTACCCCACCTGGAAACCGTACGATCAGCAATAGCTCCAATAATTGGATTAAAGGCAAATGCGGCAATCAATCCCACTGCCAGGATGATTGCGGAAGCGTGTTGCGTTTCCAATCCATAGATGTCGGTATAAAAATAAGCGAGATAGGTCATAAGGGTCTGAAAGACCAGGTTGGCGGCCAGGTCTCCCAGGCTATATCCCAGCTTTTCGGTTATTGATAACCGTTGATTGGTGGTGTTCATGAGCGGGACTTATTTTTTAAACCCATCAGTTTGTGATAGGCACGTTTAGGTTGTAACTGGCGATCGAAGAGCAGGGGGTAATTGGTTCTGCCTGATACGGGCCAGCCATTGAGCCAGCTTTGGCCATCGTCCACCCCCCAAAATGTTACACGGGTGATTTTGTCCTTATGCTTCAGGAAAAGGTTGAACAGGTTTTCATAATCGCTTGCTTGCTGTTGGAGTATACTGTCGGGAATTCCCTGGGCATAAGGATTCAGTGTAGGATCGATTGCCACTCGCTGAGCCACATCAGCTCCCTGGAAATTACGTGGTAATACTTCAATATCCAGTTCGGTAATCATAACTTTTAAACCCAGTTCATGATAGGCGAGTATACTTTCTTCAATTTCTTTAAACGGAACTTTACCCAGGTGCCAGTGCCCCTGGATGCCAACGCCATCAATGCGTACACCTGTGGCCTGCACTTTTTTTACCAGTTCAATACAGCCAGCTCTTTTTTGGGGTTGCTCATTGTTATAATCGTTGTAATACAATTCGGTATTTGGTGAAGCTTTTTCTGCCAAACGAAAGGCATCGATGATATAATCCGGTCCCAGTTTTTGCAGGAAGATGGAATTACGTAGTGTGCCATCTTCATTCAGCGCTTCATTCACTACATCCCAGGAGAAGATTTTACCGCTGTATCGGGATGCTACTGTATTGATATGATTTTCAAAAAAGGTTTTGAAGGAATCCACACTTTGAATTCGTCGCGCAAATGCGGGTAATTGACTATGCCAGATGAGCGTGTGTCCATTCAATTTCAACTTATTTTTCTGGCTATAGGCTACAAGTTTATCAGGAATTGTGAAATCATAGCGATCCCATGCTGGATGTATGTGTTCTGCTTTCATACAATTTTCTGGTGTCACTGCATTGAACTGGGAAAGGATCAAAGCGTTGCTTTGGGCATTTCTTTCTTCAATTTGTCCTGTATTCAGCGCCGCTCCAATCAGAAAATCGGAACGGTATGCTTCTTTAAGGCCTTTATTGATACTTGAATTGGTTTTGGAAGAACTGCAGCTATTCGTAATTAGCCATAAGGTAACAGCTGCGACAAAAAAATGTAAGATTTTCTGCATGATTATTTTATTTGGCAGTTAGTAGTTGAGAAGATGGTATTCAATTAATAGCTGATACTGTTACCGCCATCTACAGGCAG
>JALOMU010000125.1 GCA_025455285.1 Flavihumibacter sp. | reverse complement strand
TTTCTGCTGAATGGTTTGTTCATTTTTGTTATTGTTCCATAACAAATAACCCCATGTTCCCAACAGACCTGCTGCCAGGAGGGCAATGATCAACCCTTTATAATCTTTTTTAGGTTCTTGCGTAGGGGTGGCTGAAGGATAGTTTGATGTGCTCATTATGTATTGTTTTTCAGTTTTTAAATTGGTTCTGTAACCGGGTTAACAAGGTTTTTGGTGTTTGATATGGAAGGCATTTCGAAAACCGTGCCAAAAAATAAAAGTGGGTAAACGGAGTAGTCTCCAGGAAGGGTAGAATGCAGGCGCTGCGCGAATTTCCGATTTTTTTCCCAGCTTTCAATTATTATTGCAATCCTGAACAAAAAAAGCATGTCGGTAGAAAAAATTCTGGAGAACTGGAAGAAAAAACAATACCAGCCAGTTTACTGGTTGGAAGGAGAGGAAGACTATTATATTGACAAAGTAGTGCAGGTAGCAGAGCACCAGATACTCACAGAATCAGAAGCAAGTTTCAATCTTTCGATTTTTTACGGACGCGAAGCCAACTGGGCAGATGTTATCAATGCCTGTATGCGGTATCCTATGTTTTCAGAAAAGCAGGTTGTGCTTTTAAAAGAAGCACAGCAAATGAAAGACCTGGATAAGTTAGAAAATTATATAGCACATCCGCTTGCTTCCACCATTCTGGTGGTGGCACACAAAGAAAAAAAGATAGATGGCAGAAGCAAACTTGCCAAACTGCTGAAAGAAAAAACAGTTTTCGTACAAACCAAGAAGATGTATGAAAACCAGTTGCCGGCCTGGGCAGAAAAACTGGTTCAGTCGAAGGGCTATACCATTCAGCAAAAGGCCTGCTTGTTGTTAGTGGACCATATCGGCAATGATCTCAGCCGGATTGAAAACGAGATTGATAAATTACTGATCAACCTGGGCGGACGAACCACCATTACCGAAGATGATATTGAACGGTTCATTGGGGTGAGCAAGGAGTTTAATGTGTTTGAACTACAGGATGCCATCGCGCGCAAGGATCTGGCCAAGGCCATCCGGATTGTTCAATACTTTGAAAGCAATCCCAAAGCCGGTCCCATTCAGATGATCCTGCCAGCACTTTACAATTACTTCAGTAAGGTATTTATGATATTTGGCTCGCGCACCAATGACGAAAAATTGATCGCTTCCACAATTGGTACATCTCCTTTTTTCGTAAAGGATTATATACAATGTTCCCAGCGCTACGGTTATGAAGGGGTCGAAAAGATCCTGCTGCTTTTACATGAATATAACCTGCGTTCGATTGGTATTAATGATGGAGGTACATCCGACAGCGAGTTGATGAAGGAATTGCTGGTTAAGATCATGACCTGATCAGAGATTGTTCAGCAAACCTGAACTGGTGGCTTTATCCTTAGCCAGTTGCTCTTTCAGTGCCTCCAGTCCGCTAAACTTTTGTTCAGCACGTAACCAGTGTTTGAGTGTAACCTGGATGGTTTGACCATAAATATCGGCGTCAAAGTCAAAAATATTTACCTCAATAACGCGGCTTAATCCATCCACGGTTGGTCGCACCCCGATATTCATCATGCCTTTCAGTTGTGCATTTCCGTTACTAACAGGATCGGATAACCGTACAGTTACAGCATACACGCCATTTGCCGGAATCAGTTTTTCATTGTCGGTCAACTGCAGGTTAGCAGTTGGATAACCCAGGGTTCGCCCCAACTGGTTACCTTTTACTACCATTCCGTCAAAGAAATAATCATAACCCAGCAGGTTGGACGCGAGCTGCACATCGCCCTGGAGCAGGGCCTGGCGGATGCGGGTGGAGCTGATGGTAGAAGCTTCCAGCAGTTTACCCGGGATCTCTACCAGTCCGAATGCCTGGTTTTGGGCATAGGTTTCCAGCAATTTGAAATCGCCTTCGCGGTTATGTCCAAAGCGATGATCGTATCCTATAATGACCGTATGTGGTTTGAAATAACGGATCATGAAATCTTCCACATAAGCCCTGGGAGGCTGAATGGCAAATTCGGGCGTGAAGGGAATAACCACCAGGTGATCAATTCCGACTTCTTCCAGTAACCTGATTTTTTCTGGCAGGGTATTCAGCAATAAAACTGCCTGTGGCTCCTTACCCACAATGCGCCGGGGATGCGGGTGAAAAGTCAGGATAACGGTTTCTCCATCCACTTCCTTAGCCAGGCTTTTCATTTGCGCAATAATGGAACCATGTCCCAGGTGCACACCATCAAATGTACCAATGGTGAGAATGGCATTCCGGAAGGAGGGTAACTGTTCTATGTTACGATGTACCTGCATAGGAGGCGCAAATATAGTGAAACGTGAGACGTCAGACGTGAGACGTAGGATCCCTCTTTTCACTTTTCACTTCTCACGTTTCACATCTGACGTTTCACATCTGACGTCTGACGTCTCACGTTTCACTATCTTCGCAGTTCGAATAACCAATCATGAGTCTGTATTCAAAAAGGGGTGTATCTGCACAGAAGGAAGAAGTTCATAAAGCAACCGAAAAACTGGACCAGGGTTTGTATCCCCATGCATTTTGTAAGATATATCCGGATTATTTAGGAAATGATGCCGACTGGGTGAACCTGATGCATGCAGATGGAGCCGGCACCAAAAGTATCCTGGCTTATCTGTATTGGAAAGAGACCGGCAACCTGGAAGTGTGGAAAGGTATTGCGCAGGATGCCATCGTAATGAATATTGACGACCTGCTTTGTGTGGGTATTCATGATAACCTCTTGTTTTCCTCAACCATTGATCGTAATAAAGGGTTGATCCCGGGAGAAGTGCTGGAAGCCATCATTTCCGGAACCCAGGAATTCTTTGACCAGATGAAGACCTATGGGGTCAATATTCATTACCTGGGTGGAGAAACCGCGGATGTGGGGGATGTGGTGAGATCCATCGCGGTAAATGGAACCATGACTGCCAGATGGCCCAAAACCAAGCTGGTTACCAATGACTTGATTCAGGCAGGAGATGTGATTATAGGTTTTTCCAGTGCAGGCCAGGCCAACTATGAGACGGCCTATAATAGCGGCATTGGAAGCAATGGCCTGACCAGTGCCCGCCATGACGCCCTGCATAAAGACTATGCCCGCAATTTCCCGGAATCTTTTGATACCAACCTGAACGATGATGTAGTATATATCGGGCCCCACCGGTTAACCGATTCTATTGAAGTTGCCGGCTTCCTTACTACCGATATAGGACATCTGCTTTTGAGTCCGACCCGAACCTATGCCCCCCTCATGAAAGTATTGCTGGATGAGCATTTCAGCGATATACATGGGTTAGTGCATTGCAGTGGTGGTGGGCAGACCAAGTGTTTGAAATACCTGCCGGCTCCATTTAAAATCATCAAGGATAACCTCTTTGCACCACCAGTTGTATTTGACTTGCTGAAAGCTGCTTCGGGTAGTGATTGGCGGGAGATGTACCAGGTATTTAATATGGGGCATCGGCTTGAAGTCTTTACTTCTGAAAAGGCGGCAGATCAACTCCTTGCTGCAGGAGCAGCCCTGGGATTAGAAGGCAAAATCGTGGGCAGGGTAGAAGCATCGGTGAAGAAAGAATTAGTTCTGCACAGTCCGGATGGCAGCATCGTAACCTATTAATTTCGGTTACGCAACCGTTTTCGGTAGGCCCAGTCTGCATTTCAAGGCGCGATAAGTCATGCTTTAGCCTTGATAAGCAGATAATTATCCACAAAAGCTATGAGATCTGAAAGGCAAAATGTAACTTTGCAGACAGTTCTGGACCATTTTCGCCTATCTTTAACGTACACCTCGACAACGATCGGCGAACCGTAAGCGTCTTACGAGCGTTATTCATAAACTTAATAGACAGGCATGAGGCAGCTAAAAATTGCTACACAGATTACCAATCGGGACTCCCAGGCGGTAGAAAAGTATTTACAGGAAATCTCTAAAATCTCTATGATTACGCCGGAAGAGGAAACTACTCTTGCGCAGCGTATTAAAATGGGTGATCAGAGAGCGCTGGACAAACTCGTTCAGGCCAACCTTCGTTTCGTAGTATCTGTGGCTAAGCAATATCAGCACCAGGGTTTGTCCCTGAGTGACCTCATCAATGAAGGAAACCTCGGTTTGATCAAAGCTGCACAGCGTTTCGATGAAACCAAAGGTTTTAAATTCATTTCTTACGCTGTATGGTGGATTCGTCAGTCTATTCTGCAGGCTTTGGCTGAGCAGGGTCGTCTGGTTCGTCTGCCCCAGAATAAAATCGGAACTTATAACAAAGCGAATAAAGCTTATATGGCGTTCGAACAGGAACATGAGCGGGAGCCTTCAACAGAGGAGCTGGCTGAGATCCTGGAGATGAGCGAAACGGAGATCAACAATATTTTCCAGAGCAATACCCGTCACACTTCTTTGGATGCACCTGTGCACGAAGCAGAAGATGTAGCCATGGGTGATTTGCTGGAAGGAAGTGATGATACGGATGAAGACGTTATGCAGGATTCTCTGCGCAACGAAATCCGTCGCGTATTGAAATCACTGAGTCCCCGCGAAGCAGAAATCGTAAATGCGTATTTCGGTCTGGATGGCGAAAATGGCGTAACTATTGAGCAGATTGGTCAGAAATACGATCTTACCAAAGAGCGTATCCGCCAGATCAAGGAAAGAGCGATCAAGCGCCTGCAGAAGGCCCGCTATAGCAATGCATTGAAAGCATACCTGGGTTAATATCCCGGATTCAAGATAACTACGGGCCATCTCTTTAAAAGGAGATGGCCTTTGTTTTTAACCTTTTCCGAAGCTGCTTGTTATAACGCCTATGCGCATCCTTTTATTAACCCTTATCTTTCTAACCACCCTGGTGGCCTGTGAGCGATCGGTAGATTTCGATCTGGATAAACAGGAGCCCAAACTGGTGGTGGAAGCTACCATTGAAGCAAGGCAGGCGCCACTTGTATTTTTATCCCGCAGCCTTGATTTTTTCAGTGAGATCAATCCTGAAATCCTAACGGGCTCCTTTGTGCGAAATGCCATTGTGCGCATCTCCAATGGATCCCGAACACATCAATTGAAGGAATACAGCATACCAACGCCGGCCGGCACCATCATTTATTATTCCATTGATTCATCCAACCTGGCAACTGCTTTCCCGGGTGTGGAAGGAACTTCTTACCGGCTCGAGATTGAAGTAGATGGTAAAACCTATACTGCTACTACCACGATCCCGGTGCATGCAAAAACAGTAGATTCTATCTGGTGGAAGCCATCTGAAAATAATCCGGACACCAATAAGGTAGTTCTATGGGCCAGGGTAACAGATCCTCCGGGCTTCGGAAACTATATCCGCTTTTTTACCTCTACCAATGGAGGACCTTTTAATCCGGGATTCAACTCGGTATTTGATGACCAGATTGTCGATGGAAGCACCTATGATATCCAGGTTGAACAGGGCATCAACCGCAATGAAGAAATTGATTTTGAGACCTATTCCTTCTTTGACAAAGGAGATACGGTGATTCTGAAATTCACCAATATAGACAAATCCAATTTTGATTTCTGGCGTACCATGGAATACAATTATGGATCTATTGGTAGTCCGTTTGGGAACCCCACCAAGGTATTAAGCAATATTAGTGGCGGTGCCCTGGGGTATTTTGGGGGCTATTCCGTACAGTATGATACACTGGTTATCCCCAGGTGATTTCCCTCACACGGATTTAACATATTTGCCCCTATTTTTGCAGGCCGTAAATTTTTCAACCGTATGGACAATCAAGCAAACGAACACGTACACTGTTTAATCATAGGCTCTG
>JALOMU010000124.1 GCA_025455285.1 Flavihumibacter sp. | reverse complement strand
GAAGCAAAACTGCAAAAAGACGAACTGGCGGCAGCGGTTACAGCGCTGGATTATATCCGTACTCAAAATGGTTTGGCTGCATTGGCCACTGCCAAACCGGGTATCATCGGAAACAAGAATGCACTGATTGATGAGCTGCTGCACCAACGCCGGTATTCCCTGTTCATGGAAGGGCATCGTTGGTTTGATATGCGCCGCTATAACAAGCTGAATTCACTACCTCTTGATAAACCCTCGCATTCGGTATTTGAAAAATTTCATATACCACGTGCCGAAGCCGACTGGGACAGTGTAAACCCTTGTCAATAAAGCGGCTAAGAATTTTTAGTTAAGAGAATAGTTTGGTAGTCGGAAGAATCCCGAAAGGTGGATTTCTTCCGACTTTTTTTATTTCCCTAATCAGGTTTTTTATTTGAGTCTGATCCACCTATTTTTGCTGCCTGATTACAAGCAAGCAGTCAAATTATAAAAATGGTAGATGCAATTTTAGGCCTCCAGTGGGGCGATGAAGGGAAGGGGAAAATCGTTGATTATTTTGCTCCTCGATACGATATCATCGCGCGCTTCCAGGGAGGCCCGAACGCCGGACATACACTCTATGTGGAGGGTAAAAAAGTAGTATTACACCAGATTCCTTCCGGTGTATTTCATGAAAATACCATTAATCTGATCGGCAATGGTGTTGTGTTGGATCCTGTTACGCTGAAAAGAGAATGTGAAACGGTTAAAAGTTTTGGGGTGGATGTGCGTAAGAATATGTTTATCTCTCATCGCACGCACCTGATCCTGCCTACGCATCGTGCATTGGATAAGGCTTCTGAATTACAAAAGGGAAACGATAAGATTGGCTCTACACTGAAAGGCATTGGTCCTGCATATATGGATAAAACCGGCAGAAATGGGTTACGTGTGGGAGATCTGCTTGATAAAAACTTTACCACTTCCTATATCCGGTTACGCCTGAAACATCAGCGCCTGCTGGATAATTTTAATTTCCAGGAGGATATTACTGCATGGGAGGAAGAATTCTTTGAAGCAATTGAATTCCTGCGCAGCCTGAATGTGGTGAATGGCGAATATTTTATCAATGAACAAATGGCAGCCGGTAAAAAAGTACTGGCAGAAGGAGCCCAGGGTAGTATGCTGGATATTGATTTCGGTACCTTCCCCTTCGTAACTTCTTCTAACACTACTACCTCCGGTGTATGCAATGGACTGGGTGTGGCGCCTCAAAAAATCCGTGAAGTAATGGGTGTAACAAAAGCCTATTGTACACGTGTAGGCGGCGGACCATTCCCAACTGAGCTGATGGACGAAACCGGCGAAGAATTGCGCAAACTGGGCAACGAATTTGGTGCAACAACCGGACGTCCCCGCCGTTGTGGGTGGATTGACCTGGTAGCCCTTAAATATGCCTGCATGATCAATGGTGTGACCAAAATAATTATGACTAAGGCGGATGTTTTGGACCAATTCAAGGAACTCCAGGTTTGTACTGCCTATGAAGTGGATGGAAAAGAAACGCCCTATATTCCATTCCAGATGACCCGTCACCATATCAAACCTGTGCTGAAGTCATTTGCAGGTTGGAATCAGGATACCAGCCAGTTGAAAAATCCGGCGGATTTACCTGTATCCATGAAAGAATATGTCTCCTACATCAATAAGTTTGTAGGAGCAGACGTTAGTCATATTTCTAATGGACCTGGTCGCGATCAGATTGTTACCTTATAAATCTGGTGAGCGCTAAAAATTATTAGTTGAAAATTTGGCTATTTAACAAGAACGCTGAAAATTTACAATGTAATCCCTTTTGTGCTATGGCTGCTAAATCTGATAAGGAAAAAAAGACTACCCCGAAGGCTTCATCCAGTGATGAGCCGGTAAAGAAAACTTCTTCTAAATCCAAGAAAAAAATGGAAGACGAGGAGGATGAGTTGGAAGATGAGGAGGATACTCCAAAAGCTCCCAAGAAAGCATCCAAATCGGCGAAATCCAAAAAAGACGAGGATGATGAGGAGGAGGAAGAAGAGGCGGATGAATTGGAGGATGATGATTGGGAAAAGGTAGAAGAAGAGGATGATTGGGATCCGGATTTTGAAGAATTCGATCTGCCTAAATCAAAAACCAAAAAGAGTACCGGGGGCACCAAGAAGCCTGGAAAAGAAGAGGATGATCTGGGACTTGATGACGATTTTAAAGACCTTGATCTATTCAATGACACTGGTTTTGATGATGAAGAGGACGACTTCTAATGTCAACAGAAATATTGCTGCATGGCAGAACTTTCAGGTTATACGCCATTGAAGATCTGTTAGCACTGAAAATACAAATGTTGAACTGGGCCAACCTGTTCAACATTTGTTGCTTTATGGATAACCATGGTTACCAGGAAAATCTGCATAGCTATGAATGCCTGTTAGCAGCTGGTTCATGGAAAAAATTCTCGGAAAAGGCAGGAACCGCATTGCCTGCGCTCCGTCAATTTTTAAACAAGACTTCCGACTGGACTTTCGGCCACTTTGGTTTTGGTATGAAAGCGGAAACAATCCAAAGTTTTACACAACTGCCTGATCCAATTGGATTTGCCGATTGTAGTTTTTTTGTTCCGGATATACTTATACTGGTAAAAGAAAATAATTTATTAATCAGTAGTTATTCCATGGAGGCTGACCTGGTTTACCGTCAGCTCATGGATTGTCCGCTTCCTTTGGATACTCCTTTCCCTTCGGTAAGTCTGGAAGCCGTTATGAGCGCTGAAGATTATATTAGGAGAGTGGAAGCGTTAAAAGCGCATATCCATCGGGGTGACTGTTATGAAATCAATTTCTGTCAGGAGTTCCGGGCGAAAAATACAGTGATCGATCCCATCGCTGTTTTTAATAAACTGGTTTCAATTTCACCCAATCCCTATTCTGTTTTTTACAGGTGGGAAAATCACTACCTGATGTGTGCAAGTCCGGAGCGATTCTTCAAAATGGAGGGAGGAAAAATCTGGTCGCAACCTATTAAAGGAACAGCTCCACGTTATACTGATCCTGAAAAAGATGCGCGCTCCGCTAAAGAACTTGTAAACAGTGAAAAAGAACGTTCGGAGAATGTGATGGTGGTTGATCTGGTGAGAAATGATCTGTCCATGATCTGTAAACCAGGAACGGTAGAGGTGGATGAGCTTTTTGGGATTTACAGTTTTCCCCAGGTGCATCAGATGGTCTCTACTATCTCCGGACAATTACAGGAAGGTATTGACCTGGTTGACGTGGTGAAGGCAATTTTCCCAATGGGATCGATGACAGGTGCACCCAAAAAGCGGGTCCTGGAATTAATTGAGGAATATGAACTGGTTCACCGGGGAATATTTTCCGGTGCAGTGGGTTATTTTACACCGGATGGTAGAGCTGATTTTAATGTAGTTATCCGAAGCCTCATGTATAATCAGGAGGACCGGTATTTATGCTGCCAGGTTGGCTCCGGTATTACCTGGTATGCGGATGCAGCAAGGGAATACGAGGAGTGTCTGCTCAAAGTGGCAGCCATCCGCAAAGCATTAGAGCCTGCAAGGCAATTCGACTTCTGATTTATTTGCCGGGACTGCTCATTACAGCGGTGGAGGAAAGTAATAACTGCACAGATTCCTGGAGGATGGAATATTTGTGAGCATTGAATAACTCCATTTTATCTGCCGGTAATTTCATTTCATATGCATTGCCTGATGTTGACATCACTCGATCAAAGTCTGGATTGTAACGATTGAAATCGGTTATGTCCATCATGATATGCTTGGCAATAACTACAGATTGATATTTTCCGGCAACTGATTGAGAACGTGAGGAAGCTTCTTCTTCCTGGGTGAGCTTCCGGGTGTAAGCGTACAGCCCATCACCATAATGGTCGCGGGTTTCAGCTTTGGTTAATGTGGTGAGTCCGCCTTGTCCTTCAAACACATAATGAGTTCCAATAAATTTTTTTACATGTTTTCTGGTTTCGGCAGGCAGGTGGTATTGAAGATCCCAGAAATTTCGGCTACCACTCCGGGCAATGGCTTTCTGTACATTGCCCGGACCTGCATTATAGGCTGCAATTACCAGCAGCCAGTCGCCATATGTTTTATAAAGATCTTTAAGGTATTTGGCTGCAGCGTGCGTGCTTTTTACATAATTGGTGCGTTCATCCACTGATTTATTCACTTTCAGTCCCAGTCGGATAGCTGTACCCCGCATGAATTGCCAGGGACCTACAGCCCCTGCATGGGAAACGGCGTTTGATTTCAGTTTGGATTCAATAACGGCCAGGTACTTCAATTCCCTGGGTAAGCCATATTGGAGCATGATGCCATCAATCATATTGAAATAAGGCAGTGCCCATTCTTTCATGGATTGCAAGGATTTACCATACGATTCAATATAATCCTGAACAAAACTGACTGCTCTTGGATTCAGTTTGGGCGAACCGATAGTAGTTCCGGTTTCTTCGAAAAGATTTCTAATAGTAGCGGGGGTTTCCATCTCGACCGCCGTTGATGCATTAGCCGGTTGAGTGGATTTATTTATTATGGAGGTATCTGCACTGATTTTTTCAGGTACGATAGCCTGATCCGCTTTTTGGGCGAATCCACTAGTCAGGGTACCGAAGAACAGGCATCCCGCCAACAGAAATTGTTTCATGTTCCAGACTTTGGTTAACAACTAAAACAGTTTCTCACAGAGATTTTTGGCGCATTTTCAAGGGATGGACAGATACATTTGCTACACCAGTGACGCTGAAACCTGGAGCAAAGATAGCTCCTCGAATCGGTTTGTCATAACCTGGAGGCTAAATGGCATGCCATTACTGTGCCAAAAAATGGGGAGGGAGATCGCCGGAAGGCCTGTCAGATTGGCAAAAACAGTGTAAATATCACCGAGGTACATGGCGATCGGATCGTCTTTTTTCTCGCCGAAACGAAAGGCCGGAGTTGGCGCGGTTGGACCTAAAATTGCATCGAAGTCATTGAATATCAACTGCGTTTGGTCGAATAACCGGCGCCTTACCTGTTGGGCTTTGGTAAAGTAAGCATCGTAATATCCGGCACTCAGTACAAAGCTGCCAAGCAGGATACGACGCCTCACTTCCGGGCCGAAACCCTCCGATCGATTATGTGCATAAAAATCTGCTAAATCCGCTATGGGTTCTTTTGTACGGTGTCCATACCGAACCCCATCAAAGCGGGAGAGGTTGGAAGAAGCTTCTGCAGTGGTAAGTATATAATAGGTTGGAACAATATAGTCCAGCAATGGGAATTCAACTGCCTCTACCTGGTGTCCAGCAGTTTTCAGGACTTCGAATTTATTGAGTAGTGCAGTTCTGATTTCCGGGTCAAGGGATGGATGTTCTACTGCCTCCGGGAAATAAGCAAATCTGTAAGACTTTTCAGGTGCCTGAAGTTCTTTGGAATAGGCTGGGACGGGAGCAGGAGAGCTTGTACTGTCAAATGTATCGGCACCGGCAATGGTTTCAAGTACAAGCGCTGCATCGGTGATGTTTTTAGAAAAAATGCCCACCTGGTCGAACGATGATGCATAGGCAATCAGGCCATAACGGCTGATCCGGCCATAACTTGGTTTTAAACCATACACCCCAGTGAAGTCAGCGGGTTGACGAACAGAACCTCCGGTATCGGAACCCAGGCTAACCATGCAGAGTCCGGCTTGAACCGCAACCGCCGATCCACCAGATGACCCCCCGGGAACCCGGTCATTATCAAGTGCGTTGAGCGTTGGTCCGAAAGCAGAATTTTCATTGGAGGATCCCATGGCAAATTCATCGCAATTTAATCGGCCGATAATGATAGCACCTGCA